>CAZLBO010000355.1:0-3099 GCA_964557725.1 uncultured Bifidobacteriales bacterium
CTTTATGCTAATACCCTTAAGGGCAGAGTGATGTATTGATGAAATTGTTTTCCAAAAATTATTCATTTTATAAAGATAGTTTTTAAGAGGTAGATGTGTTTAGGTTTTCTGATGATCCACCTTAAAAAATACTGGTCTTTTATTTATTGAAATAATACATTATCTTCGAAGGTAGTTTGAGAACTAAACATCTCTAAAAAAATCAATAATGTAAATAAATGTTATTGATCCGTTAGTATATAAGAACCGTTACATAGACGTTGATGGATGATGTTGTTCATTCATTCATTTATAGGATAGGAATACAAACAATGAAAAAACAAACAAATGATGATATAGCGATTGTAGGGATGGGTTGTCGCTTTCCTGGTGGGGCGAATAGCCCCGAAAAACTTTGGGAGGTACTTGCGGAAGGACGAGATTGTTTTATAGATGTTCCTAAAGATAGATGGGATATGAGAAAGTTTTATGACCCTGATCCCGATAAACCTGGGAAGATATCAATCAAGCAGGCAGGCTTTTTGCAAGAAAATATTAGAGCCTTTGATCCCGGATTTTTTGGAATGTCTCCAAGGGAGGCCGAAACTCTTGATCCCCAACAACGGTTAATTTTAGAAGTAGGCTGGGAGGCGATGGAAGATTCAGGAATGCCCTTAGAACACTTTCAGAAAGAAGTGACAGGGGTGTTTATGGGGGGCTTTCATATGGAAAATTATTCTAGAAATATGGATGTAAATAACACTATGGAAATCAATAAGCATAGTGCTATTAATATTATGGCAACTATGTTATCTAATAAATTTTCTTTTCTTTTTGATTTATCTGGCCCCAGTTTGTCAGTCGATACGGCTTGTTCTTCTTCATTAACAGCCTTACAAATTGCTATTTCAAATTTAAGAAATGGTCAATGTGATTTAGCATTGGTAGGGGGGGCAAATGCGATGATCGTTGCTAATAGTATGGTAACAATGAGTAAAGGGCGATTTTTCTCTGAGCGATCAAGAGCATTTGGAATTAATGCGAAAGGCTATGGACGTGGGGAAGGAGCAGGAGTTGTGGTTTTAAAATCTTTGTCGAAGGCTCTTGAAAATAAAGATAAAATATATTCAATCGTTAAAAATATTGGATTGAATCAAGATGGAAAAACTCCTGGAATTACATTACCCAGTCAGGAAGCACAGGCAAAACTGATGGAAAAGGTGTACAAAGAATCAAAAGTAAACCCTTCAGAAATTCAATACTTCGAGGCTCATGGAACAGGAACAGATGCAGGGGATAAAGCAGAATCTTGGTCGATTAATAAGGTACTGTCGAAGGGACGAAAAAAAGGGGAGAAAGTAAATGTAGGCTCTATCAAAACTAATATAGGTCATACAGAAGCCGTGGCAGGTATTGCAGGTGTTATCAAAGCGTCTCTGGTATTAGACAAACAACAGATACCTCCCTCTCTCCATTCATCTAAGTTGAATCCAAAAATACCCTTTGAGGACATGAACATAAATATTCCACAAAAATTAATTCCACTTCTCTTTTCAGAAAGCAAACCTGTTTATGCTGCTGTAAACTCATTTGGTTTTGGAGGGGCAAATGCTCATGCCCTTTTACAATCGGCTCCTATTGTAAATATTCAAAAAAAAGAAAGTCACTCATTAGAAAATAGTTCATCCCTGTTTTTGGTTCCTTTTTCTGGTAGAGATGATAAAGCGTTAAAGTCTTTAGCTTCTCGGTACTCATTATTTTTAGAGGGTTCAAATAAAAAACTAGAAGATTTTTGTTATAGTACTATCTATCGGCGTACCCATCACAATGTACGTGGAGTTGTTATCGCTAAGTCTAAAAAACATTTAGAGGAGGAGCTGAAACTTTATTCTGAAGGAGTGGAGAGTGCACATACTATTTCAGGTCAGAGGAATCCTGAGAAACCCAAGGTGTTATTTGTGTTTCCTGGGGTGGGGCCTCAATGGTTTGCTATGGGGAGAGAGTTATGGAAAACTCAACCCGTTTATAAAAAAGCACTTTTAGAATGTGATAAGTATTTTAAAAAAGTAGCAAAATACTCTATTATTAAGGAGTTATTGAAAGATAAAGAAACTTCAAGAATAAATCAGACAGAGTACTTACAGCCTGCTATAGCAGCGGTTCAAATTTCCTTAACTCAATTATGGAAGTCGTGGGGGATAGAGCCTGATACAATTATTGGGCATAGTTTAGGCGAAATTGCAGCGGCATGGTCTGCGGAGGTCATAACACTAGAAACAGCAATGAAAATAGCAGCTTGTCGTGGTAGTATATTAAAAAAGCTAGCGAGTCGCGGAAAGATGTTAGCAGTGGGTTTATCTGATAAAGATATACAAAAGTACATCAAAAATTTAACTCATAAAGTGTCGGTAGCAGCTTCTAATGATGCACAATCATGCACTCTGTCAGGAGAAGAAGAAGCCTTAGAAACCATTGCAGAAAGTTTGGAAGAAGAAGCTATTTTTTGTCGTTTCTTAAGGGTTGATGTTCCTTATCACAGTCCATTGACAGAAGAAGTAATCCCTGAATTTAAAGAGGAATTGGGAGAAATTAAAGTTAAACAACCTAGTATCGAGTTGTATTCATCCTTATTGGGAAAAAAGGTAAATAAAGAAAAATTAAACTTAGATTATTGGTGTCGTAACATTAGACAGCCCGTTCAGTTTTACAAAACGCTTTCGGCAGTAGCCAAAAGAAGCGATTATGTTGTAATAGAAATTGGGCCACACCCTGTTTTAAAAAATTCCATTACCTCTATTTTTACATCTCAAAATAAAACAGTTAAGGTATTTGCTTCTCTTTTGAGAGAACAACCAGAAAACCTACAGATGCTAAGTACGTTAGCAGAGCTTTTTACTGTGGGAGTAGAATTGAAGTGGAAATCTGTTTCACCTGTTGATGGGGAGTACATTAAACTACCCACTTACCCTTGGCAAAGGGAAGTCTATTGGAGTGAATCAGAGGAATCGATTAAAGAACGATTGGGTAGCCCTGATGCAAGCCCGTTTTTACAGAAAAGGCTTGATACGCCTCAGCCTACATGGACATCAGAAATAAATGAGCTTTACTTCCCTTTTCTGA
>CAZLBO010000356.1:0-3097 GCA_964557725.1 uncultured Bifidobacteriales bacterium
GACGATAAAAAAGCCTTGCCCGGCAAATCCGCTAAGGTTAAAAATCCTAAAAAAGAGTCTGTGGCAGTAAAAGAGGTTGCTTCGAAAAAGGGAAAGCCCGTTCAGAAAAATGAAAAACTGAATAAAAAGTTAAATGAGAAGCAAAAAAAGGGAGAAGCTTCTCAACCTTCACAGAAAAAAGAAAAACAGTTGGCAGGCACCAAGAAAAATAAAAATAAAAACAGAAACAAAAACCAGGCTCCTAAAAACACGAAAAAAGAAGTGAAGGAAGAGGTTATTGCGAAAGGAAATGAAAAGAATAAAAAAGGAGGGAAGCCCTCCCATACGAAAAAGGACGTAAATAAGGGGAAAAAGGCTTCAGAAAAACAAAAACCAAATTTATCAAAGAATAAATTGGATGCATCTGCTAAGCAAGAGGCTATTCTAGAAAAGAAAAAGAATAAAAAAGAGTTAAGCAAAGAAAAAGCAGTGGCAAAAAGTAAGAAGAAAGAAGAAAAAGCCGAGGCAAAAGCAAAAAAGAAACCGAAAAAAGAGCCTAAGGCCGTTAAGAAAAAATTTACCGAAATGACTCTCTTGGAATTAAAAAAACTTTTCTTTAGAGAAGTGGTCGAAGGTCAAGAGAGGGTGATTAAAAGGGGCGATAAAAATGCACTTGTCGCTACGATTGGTAGTGATCGCCAAAAAAGAGAAAAAACTTTTGATGCGGAAGAAACACCCGAAGAACTCGTCGAAAGAATCGCTAAAGAATTGGATGAACAGCCCATACTAAAACGTGGTTCCATGGGGCCTACCATGTGTACAAAATGTGGAATTATCCCTGCGGTTGAGGAGTTTACTATTGATAAAGACCTCGCCTATTGTATGGATTGTGCAGAACTTCTTCACTTAGGCGAAACAAAAGAAGCCCGTAAATTAGATTACCCTACTCTTCTTCAAAAGGACGGGAAAAAGTAAATGGAGTTTTCGAAATTAAGCCAGCGTGTGGATGAATTACGGGGGTATCTTTGACATCCCAGGAAAGAAAGAAGAATTAGCCTTATTAGAAGTGAAAGCTGCGGAGCCAGAGTTTTGGGCGGATGCAGCGGAAGCCACTAAAACACAAAAAATAATAAAAGGGTTAGATTGGTGGATTCAAGCGTGGGAATCTGTTCGCCATGAAGTAGAGGACTCTGCCTTATTTTTAGAATTAGCTCAAGAAGAAAAAGATGAAGAGGCACTTAAGGAGCTTGAAGGTACTTATAGCGATTTAGAAGCCAGAGTAAGGGATCTTGAATTAAAAAAGATGCTAGATGGGGAAGATGATAATCGACCTGCTATTTTAACCATTCATCCTGGTGCAGGAGGGACAGAATCTCAAGATTGGGCTCAAATGCTTATGAGAATGTTTACTCGGTGGTTTGAGCGCAAGGGAGCCAAGTTTACTCTGATGGATGAAGAAGCTGGTGATGAAGCCGGAATTAAAAGTGTGACCTTTGAGGTGGACTTTGAATTTGCTTATGGTTATTTAAAATCAGAGATTGGAGTGCATCGTTTAGTACGAATTTCCCCTTTTGATTCCAGTGCAAGGCGGCATACCTCTTTTGCGGCAGTGGGAGTCTACCCAATTATTGAAGATGTAGAATACGATATTGATGAAAAAGATATTAAAGTGGATACTTATCGAGCTTCTGGGGCAGGGGGGCAACATATTAATAAAACCGATTCAGCAGTGAGAATGACTCATATCCCCAGTGGAATTGTGGTGACTTGTCAGTCAGAACGAAGTCAGCATAAAAATAGGTCGAATGCCTTAAAAATGCTTCGCTCCAAAGTGTATCAAAAATTTAGGGAAGACGAAGCCGCTAAAAAAGAAGCGAAACAAAGTACGAAACTAAAAATTGAATGGGGGAGCCAAATTCGCTCTTATGTGTTGCACCCATACAACATGGTAAAAGATTTGAGGACTCAATATGAAACATCCAATACAAAAGGTGTTTTGGATGGGGATTTAGACCCCTTTATTCAAGCGTATTTGCTATCTTCCACCCAAGAAAAAAAATAATTAGAATATCTATTAGAGAAGAGAAAGAATATTATGCCCTTAGAGATAAACGATCAAGTTCAGGCACGCTTAGATAAAATTGAAAAATTAAGAGCCATGGGTAAAAATGCCTACCCCTATCGATTTGATCAGACCCATAGCAGTGTAGAGTTAGAGAAGCAACGAGAAAGTCTTTTAGAATCACAAGATAAATTGGGCTTTGCGGGGCGTGTCGTTCGCTTTAATCGCAAAGGAAAAATGTCTTTTATGCATTTAAAAGATGACTTTGGACGCATGCAAGTGATGTGTATGAAGGACATGGTAGGCGAAGAAGCTTACGAAGTCGTGAAGTTAATTGATATCGGCGATTGGGTAGGAATTAAAGGCTTTATGTTTATTACTAAAACAGAAGCCTATACAATTAAAGCGGAAACCGTTGAAATACTGGCCAAGGCCGTTCGTCCTCTTCCGATTCCCAAAGAAAAGTATGAAGACGGAAAAAAAATAATTTTTGATGAATTTAAAGATGTAGAGACTCGCTACCGAAATCGGTATGTGGATTTAGCCTTGAATGACCCTGTAAGAGATGTTTTCCGAAAACGAAGTTTGATTACACACACCATAAGACAGTACTTAGTGGAAGCAAAATATATGGAAGTCGAAACACCTGTTTTGCAAACCATATATGGCGGAGCAAGTGCGAGGCCTTTTGAAACCCATCACAATTCGCAAGACATGGAGCTTTATCTAAGAATATCCAATGAACTCTATTTAAAACGATGTATCGTCGGTGGTTTTTCTCGAGTATTCGAATTTTCACGAAACTTTAGGAATGAGGGAATGGACAAGACTCATAACCCTGAGTTTACAGTATTAGAATTTTATGAAGCTTTTTCTGATTACACCGATATGATGGTGCATTTTGAAAATCTTTATTCTCAGTGTGCTTTGGCAGCCAATGGTTCGATGAAGGTTACCTATGGAGAGCATGAATTAGACTTTAGCCCTCCTTGGCCTCGATTAACCATGAAGGGAGCGCTTAAAAAGTACGCCCAATTAGATGTGGATGCTTTAAGT
>CAZLBO010000357.1:0-3082 GCA_964557725.1 uncultured Bifidobacteriales bacterium
CTTTTCCAACGCCCACAAACAAAAGGGGGGCTTTATTTTCTCCGGAAATCTTTCAGTAGCCCATGAGCTTCATAATTCCAAAGACATAACGCCCCCTTTTCAAAGAGAAAAAACAAGTTGGGGTTCACGTAATAGGTTTCTTTGACTTGAGTCACGTCATTGATCCTTTTTCACAGATAAGTCTTTCCCTTAGAGAAG
Organism: uncultured Bifidobacteriales bacterium; assembly: GCA_964557725.1. Lineage (GTDB taxonomy): Bacteria > Fibrobacterota > Fibrobacteria > UBA11236 > JADFYW01 > CAZLBO01. Next base: position 199 of record CAZLBO010000357.1, read on the forward strand.
TTAACATTAATGACGGATCACTAAAATCTGTTTTTAGGATTCTCATTTCTCTAAGAGCTTTAATACCCATATCGTATAGACCTTGGAGTTGCCCCCTCCCCTCTTTGAGATTCTTCCCTATTGTGTAACCAAAAAACACTATATTAATATTCTCGAACAATGTCAAAATTATCGTTTAAACTTTTTGGCAATATTGTGGTTCCCGTCCTCATTTCTCTAAGAGCTTTAATACCCATATCGTATAGACCTTGGAGTTGCCCCCTCCCCTCTTTGAGATTCTTCTCTTTTTCAGAAAATTCATCGTCAAATGGTGTAGATGTTATGGTTTTCTTCATTTCACTTCCTAACCAAAGGTCAAACATAAACTGAACCATCTTGTCCTCCCATCCATTTTCGCGGAAATTACTCCCTGATGAGCTTGTGCTTTTAAGCATTAAATCCTCATAAGAAGATTTATAGTCTTTTATCTCTTCAAAGGTTAGAGAGGCTATCTTTTGGGCTACAAGACGTTTTAATGCCAGCTTCTTTTTATCTTCAAGATTTTCTAAATGGGTATCTAAAATCTCTTTTTTCACAGCAATAGCTTTAACTTTTTCCTCTAGAGCTTTGAGTTTAAGCCTATGGTTAGACTCACGGGTATTAAGCTCATATTTTCCATCGACCAGTTGATCAATGAATTTTTTAGAAAGAGCAAAAAGAATTTTGATTTCAAAACTAATCCCTTCTTTTTCACCCATGAGAAACTTTGAAGAAGCTATTTTAATGCAATGCTTTTTCCATAAGTCTAAAGATCCTTGGAAGTTATCCTTAAAGGCGTTGACTAACTTTGGAATGGACTTATCCGTAAGCCTAACAAGGCCCCTACTCCCGATTTCTTCTTCCCAAATATTTTTTATTTCCTGAGCAATCTGTGATTGTTGATTAAGAACCTCTGAAACAGGAGAAATTACATTCAGAAAATTACCATCATCTTTTTTAGATGAAGTAGTTATTTGTTTATCCTTAGTCGCGCGTACGTGAGGGGAGCCCAAAGGGCGCGCCGTAGGTGAACCCTTTTTGAAAGAAACATGAGCCCCCTCCCCTACTGGTTTTGGAGATGTTTTTTCTTGAAGGATTGATTTGAGTTTTAAATAAAGCGCTTTAAGAAGCTCGTTGTTACGGACGAAGATTGTTTTCTTAGTCTGACGATCTTGATAATAGGCAAAGAGTTTTCCTTTGAAAGGATCAGATTCTTTTTCAAAAGCAGTTTTACTGATATATCGGATACCAATTTTATCAAAAGCTGTTTTAAAGACTTTTTTAGAAAAACCTAATTCTTCAGACCAGGTGTCCCCTTCTTTACACAAAGGATGGGCACAAGGCTCGATGAATTTGTAGAACATGTTCTTTTTTATTTTAAACCAGTACTCCAACCTATCAAAAAGTAATACAGCATTTTGAGATCCAAATTCAGACCTAAGTGCTGGATTATATTTGACAAAAAAGGGCATAGTGTACGGTTGCGATGATGAGTCGCTCATTTTTATTCTCCTTTTGGAGCCAAAAACAAGCGGTACCTCTTGACAAAACAACAATATTTGTTATTCTGAAATTGAATCGGAGGGTCGCTGCTTGTCAGCGGCTTCTTCTTTTTTTATTCTTTCGCTTCTTTTTTTGCTTCTTCTTCTGCTTTTTCTATAATTTGCTTCTCTCTTTCCGCCCTTTTTCTCTCTAATTTTTCTTGGGCGGCTTTTACAACCCATGATGTTCTTGTTGTAAAGGTTGCATTACAAATAGTATCTATCTCCTCAACAAGATTGTTAGGAAAATAAACAGAAAACTGGGTCTTTGGTGGCTTGTTTTGTTTTGCCATGTTTTACTCACAAATTAGCTATTATCTAAAATTTAGCATTAATCTTTTTTGGTGTAAATAGGTTTTTTTTACACCTCTTTGGTTTTTTATGGTTTGCGTAGGTGTAAAAAAGTGTTTTAATGCATTAGTGCATTAATGATGTTTTTGTTTTCTGTTGATAAATAAAGACATTGAATACACTCCACTAATGCATTACTGCACTAAGGGTGTGAAAAATAAAAAGGAAAAAAATGTCATTTGTTATCGTTTTAGCTACTTCAAAAGGTGGTTCAGGTAAAACAACCCTAGCTTTATGTCTTGCAGCACATTGGCATAATATGGGGATGAAAGTAGCAATTATTGATGCTGACCCTCAGGGAAGCATCATTAAATCCTATGATCCTAATGGCCCTATGGGGTGTATAAGTGTTTTTTCAGATCCTGAAATTACAATTTCCGAAACAATAAAAGAAAAAAGGGAAGATTTTAACATTCTTATTGTTGATACTGGTGGATTTAGCAACCAGACAGCTGCTATGGCAATAGTGAATGCAGACCTTGTGCTTATACCAAGTAAAACCTCTGCTCTGGATATTCAACGAGCTATAGAAACTCATGGTCTAATAAAAGATTTAAATTTTACTCCTGAAAGATCTAGAAGACCAATTACGTATAGAATGATCCTTACGATGACTATACAAGGGACTGTTATAGCCAGACAAGTGAGACAGGATCTGAAAGAAATGGGATATCTATTGCTGGATGGCGAGTTTCATAATCGAGTTGTATATCAAGAAGGTACTTTAGATGCTACTCCCCCTAATCTTTTAGAGCAAAATTCTGCTGCTGCAATTGACGTTGCTGGAATTGCTCGTGAAATTAGCTTGGTAAGAGAAAAAATCGAAAATATCGACAATGCTGTTAAGGCGGCTTAGTAAAGGACTCCATGATGAGTAAGCAGTTGAAATCAATTTTGGACAAATTACCTCACGCAACGGTAACTACTCCCCCCCCCTCCCCTACTCCAGTCTCTGTAGAAAAGGAATATTTAAA
>CAZLBO010000358.1:0-3078 GCA_964557725.1 uncultured Bifidobacteriales bacterium
GACCGAGTAAACGAGCTTAACCTTCCCTTAATGGTACAACGGAATACGGAGCGTTTTTCCACTGCCTTTACCATTTCGGTGGAAGTAAGAGAAGGAACGACCACAGGTATTTCTGCTTCTGATAGAAGCAAAACAGCTAAGGCTTTGGCCGATTCCTCTATTGGCCCAATGGACTTAATGAGCCCTGGGCATATCTTTCCCCTTCGAGCCCAAAAAGGAGGCGTCTTAGTAAGAGCAGGGCATACGGAAGCAGCAGTCGATTTAGTCGCTGCCGCAGGGCTAGGAGAGGCAGGAGTGATTTGCGAGATTCTAAATGATGATGGCACCATGGCACGCTTACCTGATTTGAGAAAGATGGCGGATAAGCACGACCTCAAGTTAATTTCAATTGCAGATTTAATTAGTTATCGCCGGAGAAAAGATGTTTTAGTCAAAAAGGTATCGACCTCAGATTTTCCGACTCAATGGGGAATGTTTGAAGGGCATATCTACCGAGATACAATCCATGGAGTCGAGCATTTAGCATTGGTTAAAGGAGAGATCAAAGAAGATCAAACAACTTTAGTTCGAGTGCATTCTGAGTGCTTGACAGGGGATGTTTTTGGCTCTCCGCTCTGTTCTTGTGGAGAATCTTTGAGTTTAGCCCTAAAAAAGATACAGAAAGAAGGAGGCGTGTTACTTTATTTGCGCAAAGTGGATAAAGAAATAGGCTTAGATGGAGGGGGAAAGAGTAAAGAAGTAAATATTCCCGAACCTTCGGAATTACCCGGAACCATGCGGACTTATGGCATTGGAGCCCAGATTTTATCGGATTTAGGGATAAAAAAGATGAAATTATTGAGTAATCACACTCAAAAGCGCATTGGTTTGGAGTCTTACGGGTTAGAAGTTTTAGAACAAACTCCCCTGTTAGACAAAACAAAGTAAAGCATTAGTTTAATTAAATGGGTGAAGAATTTATTTTTATCGTCTTGAAAGGATAAAATTATGAAAACAATTTCAGGTTCTTTAGATGGAACCAAAAAAAAAGTAGCTATTGTCGTGTCTCGTTTTAATGAGTCTGTCACGGGTCGCTTATTATCTGGTGCAGAAGACTGTTTAGTTCGGCACGGGGTTTCTACAGAAAACATCACGGCTGTGAGAGTACCAGGGGCTTTTGAAATCCCTCAGATGGTACGGAAAATTGCTAAAACTAAAAAGTATGATGGGATTGTGACCTTGGGTTGCGTTATCAAAGGCGAAACCGCCCATAATGATTACGTCTCTAGTGTAGCGGTTCAGGGGGTTCATGCAGTAGCCATGGAATCGGGAATCCCTATTACCCTAGGAATTTTAACCACTGAAACAGTGGAACAAGCAGAAGCACGTTCTGGAAGTAAGCAAGGTAATAAAGGACGGGATGCAGCAGAATCTCTGATTGAGATGATGAATGCATTGGATCTCATTCAATGAGGCATCGAAGAAAAGGGCGCGAATTCGCATTACAGTGTTTATACTCCATGGAAGTGGGGCAGGTAAAAATTTCTGATGTTCAAGAAAAGATAGTCTCTGGCCTCAAAGCAAACCTTGACTCCATTGAATATGGACGAATGTTGGTGGATACGGTATTGGACAAAGTGATTGATATAGATGAGAAGTTGTCTAAAATTTCAGAGAATTGGTCTTTGGAGCGGATGACGGTATTGGATAAAATTCTGATCCGTTGTGCGGTGGCTGAGATGATGTATATGAAGGATATCCCCCGTGAAGTGAGCATTACGGAGGCGATTCAATTGGCTCGGAAGTATTCTACTGTCGAGTCGTCTAGGTATATTAACGGAGTACTGGACAGTGTGTCCAAAAACGTACTCAAATTAACTTAAAAGGGCTTTTTTATGTCAAAGAATCGAAAGAATAAGCTAATGATCACTTTAGGGGTGTTTGTAATTAGTATGATCACTTACTTATTAACGGTTGCACCTACAGTTTCATTTTGGGATTGTGGTGAGTTTATTGCTTGTGCTAATATCCTAGGTGTGCCTCACCCTCCGGGGACTCCCTTCTTTATGTTTCTCGGAAGAGCCTTTATTGTTGTCTTAGGGGCACTGACTGGCGATGCCATGAATATTGGTTATCGAGTCAATCTTATTTCTGTTTTGGGAAGTGCCTTAGGGGTTGCGTTTACTTTTCTCTTTGCAGAAAAGTTATTAGCTCTTATTTATAAGGTTAAGAAGATGGATTGGGTCACTGTTTCAGGTGGTTTAGTGGCAGCCTTTTTGGTTAACTTTTCCGATACTTATTGGTTTAATGCAGTGGAAGCCGAAGTATACGGTTTAGCTATGTTTATTGTAATTGCTATATCGTGGTTGTCTCTTAAATGGGTGGAGAGTCGAGAGACGGAATGGGGAGGAAAGTACCTCATTCTTATTTGTTACCTCGCCTTTTTAGGTGTGGGTTTTCACTTATATACGGTTATGACTCTCCCTGCTGTATTTGTTATGATGCTTATGATTTCTCCTGCTATGCGGTCAAATATTATTTTGATGATTACAGGTACAGTCTTGGTGGGAGCCATTATTATGGCTATTGGTAATTTTGTTTTGATTAGTTTGATTTTATTGGTTGCTTTAATAGGGCTATATTTAACTTTGACGGAACAATCGATGAGAAAGAACATCTCTCTTTCTATTGTTTGTGTGGTCGTGGCACTTTTGGGCTTTTCCACTTATGCATACATTCCTATTCGTTCGGCCTTAAACCCTCGTATTGATGAGAATAACCCTGAAGTCCATAGTGTTTTTGATTATAAATCATGGGAAACTTTTAGGGCCTTTGTCGAACGTAAGCAATACGGTTCTGAGGGAATGTTAAAGAGAGCGTTGCATAGGCGAGGGGCTTTAAGTAATCAGATGTTATCGCACCCTCATATGGGATACGGTGGTTATATGTTGGCTCAATACTTACCTTGGAAGGTGGGGTTTGGTAACTCTCGTTATAAGGACAATACAAAAAGGGTGGAAGAAACTTTTTCTTTGAGAGAAAACGAACATCTTTCGGCTTTTGGAACAGAATTTAGAACTCAAATGGAAATCATGCCTC
>CAZLBO010000359.1:0-3055 GCA_964557725.1 uncultured Bifidobacteriales bacterium
TACAAATATTAGGGTTTGATTTGCTACTATCTAGCGGAATAGTCCCTTTATGCGACATCAATACATCATAGCCAAAACCGTCTAACAAGTTATAAATACGATTTAAATCACTTTGGAAATTGTAGACTGTTGAAGCCACAAATACCTTTATATGGTTGCGTTCTGCTGCCATTACTCTTTTATTACGGTTTTTGTTTTGATATTTTCCATATTACTTTGTTCTATTGTTCTTGAATCTAAGTGTTATTTTCTAATGGCATACAACGATAGTTTATAACCAATGACACATATACCCCCTATTTGTCGGTGTATGTTTAATTGCGTATATTTCTCTTTTATCATTTAGTGCCCTCTCATTCAAAGAAATCATCAACTGGATTCTTTATTTTATCTATGGCTTTCTTTGATACATTTGTATAAATTTAAGTTTTTTTGAGCTTTCACGCCCTAACAACTCTTAAATATATCTTAAATCAGTACCTTATTCAAGCAGGTAGGTAGGTAGCAAAACTATGTCGTAGCTTATGAGGATAGAAGTCAGGACAATCCCTCCCAATTAACTACATTACCCTCTCCAAAATTTGATGCAATAAATAAAAAGATCAAAAGTAACCCCTACTCCTTGTAGTGAATCGCAGAAAAATGAATCTCAGGAAAGTCATCTTCCATTTTGTTCATGCGAAACTCATTAGGACACAAGTAAACCCAATTTTCTTGCTTATCCTTAGCCATGTCATTCTTATACAACCGTACAAATTTAGATATTTCATCGGAGGAACCTGAAAGCCAACGGGCTTGATAAAGAGAAATAGGTTCTAGCTGACACTTTGCCCCATATTCACTTTCAATCCTTGCCTGAATCACCTCAAATTGAAGTTTACCCACCACCCCTAACATAGGATATGCCGAGGACTCTGGATAGAAAAGTTGCACTGCCCCTTCTTCGGATAATTGTCTTAACCCCTTGGCTAACTGTTTACTTTTGAGAGGATCAAGTAACACCACCCTAGCAAAGTATTCGGAAGGAAAGTCAGGAATGCCTTGAAACTCTAATTTATCTTTTGAAGTCAAGGTGTCCCCAATACTAAAGTGACCAGGATCGTGAATGCCTATAATATCTCCTGCATAAGCCTTTTCAATCACAGACTTCTCCTGAGCCATAAAACTTGTGGGGGCTGACATCTTTAAGAAGCGCCCTGTACGACAATGATAAATTTTTTGACCTCTATCACAGCTTCCCGAACAAACACGCAAATAGGCAACTCTATCCCTATGTTTGGGATCCATATTAGCTTGAATTTTAAATACAAAACCTGAAAATTCATCTCTAAACGGATCAATCTCTGCTTCACGGGTTTTTCTTGGTAAAGGAGAAGGAGCCAAACGCACAAAACTATCTAACAACTGTTTAACACCAAAATTATTAATAGCGGATCCAAAATAAACGGGTGCCATTTCCCCTCGACGGTACTCTTCTAAGTTAAAAGGATCCATGACTCCCTGTACTAACTCCGCTCGCTCTCGCATTTCCTTCAAATATTTTTCATCAAACCATTCGTCTAACTTACTATCATTCAAGCCACTTACAAATTCTATTTTAGGCTCATCTGAATCTTTAGAAAAGAAGTGAACCGATTTTTCTTCTAAAGAATAAACCCCCTGAAAAAGCTGACCACTGCCAATAGGCAAAGTCATAGGTGCACATTTAAGACCGAGGACTTCTTCAACCTCATCCATTAACTCGATAATATCACGACTATCCCTATCCATTTTATTGATAAAAACAGTAATAGGAACCTTTCTTAATTTACAAGCATCCATTAACTTAATGGTTTGAGGCTCCACGCCCTTAGCAGCATCTAATAAAACCAATGCCGAATCAACTGCGACTAAAGCACGGTAAGTGTCTTCACAAAAATCTTGATGCCCAGGGGTATCCACTAAGTTAATTTGGCAACCTTCGTAGGGAAAAGAAAGAGCCGAGGAAGTCACCGAAATCCCTCTCTTTTTTTCAATTTCCATCCAATCGGAAGTCGCAAACTTTTTATTCGATTTAGCTTTGACATGCCCTGCTTCACGGATAACATTTCCAAACCATAAGAATTTTTCTGTGATGGTGGTTTTACCTGCATCAGGATGAGACACCACTGCAAAGGTACGTCTTTTTTGTATTTCTTCTTTTATTGTATTAGTCATATTGGCCAGATATAGTAATAAATGTGGATTAAACCATAGAAGTTACCCCTCTTTTATGTTCAATCAAAAGCGAAGGAGTACCCTATTTATACTAAATTAGAACCCTTAATAAATAAAGGCTATACAAATAATTTGACAAGCCTTTACCAAAGGAGAAAAGATGGAAGCTACTTTTTGGCATCAAAAATGGAAAAATAACGAAATCGGTTTTCACAACACTGTGGCCAACCCCCTTTTAGTTAAATATTTAGACGCTCTTTCTTTAAAGCAAGGCTCCCGCTTATTTATCCCCTTATGCGGAAAAACCCTAGATATTGCATGGCTACTTTCACAAGGTTACTGCGTAGCGGGAGCGGAATTAAGTCCAATAGCTGTAGATCAATTATTTAAGGAACTAGGCGTAGAACCTAAGATACAAGAAATGAATCAAATCCTTTACTACAGTGCTAAAAACATCGACCTATTTGTTGGGGATCTCTTTAACTTATCCAAGGAAATGCTCCCCCCAATTGATGCCATTTATGACAGAGCCGCATTAGTGGCTTTACCAGAAGAAATGCGCATCCAATACACTAAGCACCTCATAGAAATCACCAATACCGCACCACAACTATTAATCACTTTTGAATACGAGCAACATTTGATGGAAGGGCCTCCATTTTCAATTAGCGATAAAGCTCTCAACCTGTATTATAAAAACAGCTATGGACTAAATCTTATCGCAAATAATAATGTATCGGGTGGGTTAAAAGGACGATGCCCTGCCAAAGAAAAGGTTTGGCTATTAAAAAATAAAGAATAAATAATTTAGTCTTATCCTTTTAGCTTATGTATTCTACATTGGTGGCTTATCCTTAAT
>CAZLBO010000360.1:0-2015 GCA_964557725.1 uncultured Bifidobacteriales bacterium
GAATATTGAAGAGAAAAAAACTCAAAACCAACCTTTAAAATCATTTTAATAGCTAGAAAATAAACAACTTAAAACTTTGCACCAAGCTTAAAGCCATAAACAGATGTTTTATTCCGAGGCTCAACAACATATCCATAATCCCCAAGAATAAGAGAATAATTAGTATCTGAATCATCTATATTCCAATATCGAAGAAACGGTTCAAAAAACAAATCAACCCCTTACCATCATTCTTGAATTATCTCCCTCATGGTCACGAGTAAGTGAATTTGATTTTCTTAATTTTTTAAACACTTTAAAGGTAAAAATACCTGTTATTATTACCTCTGAAATCGAAGACAGTAGTTTGTTTCAACAGTTTGGTAAATGGGGTGTCGCAGACTTTATTATTCAAACATTTCTACTCGAACAGTTCTCTGAGAAATTAAGATCAGCAATAGAAAAAAAAACTCTTCTATCAAATAGTGCGCCAACTTAACAAAAAATGAGCCCTATTTTATACAATAAATAGGGCTCTTCTCTTTTTTAATCTTCAAAGGTGGGGGCTTTTTTTACTTTCGTCCTTCTGCCATGTTGCACTGCTTCTTTAGGAGTGGCTGGTAAGTTATTATCCACACTTGCCTTTTTATCTTCTTGAGTCGTTGACTCCGAACTATTCTTAGGAGTCTCAACAGTTGCTGTTCGAGGCTTTAAAGGGCGTCTTCCTTTAGGCTGTGTCTCAGTTGCTGCTGAAACTGGCTTTTCTTTCGCTACAGAAGAACTTGCTTGTGAAGGTGTCTCATCACTCTTTACTACAGGTTTTTCAGCGGCTTGATTACTCATGATTGAGTCTTTGCTAGAAAGGGAAGGTCGTCCGTTACGAGTTCGCGCATTTCTATTAGGTCGTCCACCATTTTTATCACTTCGATCTCTATCTGTTCGTTCTCCACTACGAGAGCTTCCTCTTGAACTATCACGACTCGGTCTTGATGGTCTACTAGGGGAACTTTTAGAAGCACCTTCGGTCTTCTTCCCATCTGCTTTATAAGGCTTTACCTTAATTTTAGAACCCATTTTTTTTACTGCTGGTAATTCCAACATGTATTTAATCACATCCAATTTCTTTATGATAAATAAACAAAACCCTAAAGTAGCGATATTTAAAAGTAAATTGAGGTATGTAATAACTGTTTCCATTTTTTTTCTCCATTCTTTTGATGATTCCCTTCCTAGTTTGTTTATTATTTGTTGCGTATGGGAACCAACGTTAATTTTAATTGAATACTCGCCTATATTTTTTTCTCAATCGCAGATTGATTTGTCCCGTTTCGATGTAAGGACATTTGTGCCGTAATTCTTTTCATTTGCTCTGATAAACTATTTAATCGACTAATAATCAACAAAATAATGAGTAGAAATAAAATAACGACGACTCCTATGGCGAGTTGTAAAGCAACAAACATCTTGGCAAGATACTAAAAGCATTTGGAGATTGGCAATATATTTATTACTGCACACTTGACACCTGAACTTTTGTGCAGTATATTATTGTAAAATAAGTGGGGATCAGATGAAATCAAGCAAAGCCTTAACAAAAAGACAAGAGGAAGTATTCAATCACATTAAAAACTGCCTTGATCAAGAAGGACGTCCTCCTACCGTAAGAGAAATTGGTGAAAAGTTTGGGATATCCTCAACTAATGGCGTAAGAAGTATTTTATCTGCATTAATTAAGAAAGGTTATATTCAAAAAAAGCCTAAAGTCTCCCGAGGAATTGATATTGTTGCAGACAAAAAGTCACCTCCTACCGATGCAAGCAATATTGTCTCTATTCCTATTTTAGGACGTGTTGCCGCAGGAGCGCCTATCTTAGCTGTTGAAAACTTGGAGGGAACAGTTAAAGTTGATAAGGACTTTTTAATGCGTCAAGAAAACGTTTTCGCCCTCAAAGTTACTGGAGAAAGCATGAAGAATGCAGGGATTTTAGATGGTGACCTTATTTTTGCGAGGCAACAACAAGTCGCTGAACCCGGAG
>CAZLBO010000360.1:2025-3028 GCA_964557725.1 uncultured Bifidobacteriales bacterium
GATTGTTGTGGCTGTCATTGGAGAGGAAGCAACCGTTAAATACTTCTATCCCGAAGAAGGTCGTGTTCGATTAGAGCCAGCGAATGAAAGCTTTGGCCCTATTATTGTGGATAGTAACACCCCTGAATTTAAAATTGCGGGTCGTGTCATTGGGATTATGAGGAATATTCATTAAAAGGTGACTCTATTCGTCCCTCTATGAAATAAAAATCAACTCCTATGCTTTACCTAAACGATATCTTTTCTTAACGAGAGATCACCAAGGTGTTTATTTTAGCACTACTTCGACTAACAGACTCCCCATTGGTATCTGTGCCAAACTGCTTCACCTTTACTTTGTAGAGATAAATCCCATTTCCCAAGAGATGCCCAAACTGATCCTTTCCATCCCACCACGCATTTCTTGTTTTGCAACTCCCCTTATCCACTCGCCCCAGCGCTGTTCTTGCAGTGATATTCTTTAATTTTTTGACTAAAAGCCCTCGTTGATTATAAATTTTAATTTCCGCCTCTAAGCCTAAATCTTCTTGCCCAAAATCCCCTATACTTTGCTCCCCAACCTCTCCGAAGTAGAAACAAGTTCCCCCTTCTTTAACGGGATTAGGGGCGTTAAAAACTTTATAGACTTCAAGAAAGTTTTCATTCGTTAATTCGATATTAATTTTTTTCGTACTGACGTTTCCAAAACCATCCTGCGCCTTTATTTTTAACAAATACTTTCCTGGTTTCATGTTATTACTAATCTTCCAAGTAAATGATTTTCTAAAAAAGCCATCTTCACTTATTTCTGGGTGAAAAGGAGAGCCTGTTCCAATCACTTCAACCACTGTCCCTTCATCAGGTCTATCAGTAGTTTGAACACCTCCTAAACTATCTGTTACAATCACTTCCAAGCAATAGGGCATCGGCAATCTCACGCCATCTACAAACTCTATGCTAGAGGTCTGTGCCTTATCACAACCTGTAATCACAATTTCTGGGCCTTCACTATCCTTAATACAAC
>CAZLBO010000361.1:0-3022 GCA_964557725.1 uncultured Bifidobacteriales bacterium
CTCAAAGGGGGAGAACTGGAACTAGACGAACAACTGCTAAACTTACTTTTGAAAGTCATAGATAGTTTAAAAGGAAGTATTGCAGATATATTAGATGGAGGAGAAGGGGCAATTCCAGAATTGCAAGAATTTTTAGTGCTGTTAAGTGGTTATTTGCCACAACCTATAGCAGAGAATATAGAAGATTCCAATGTGCCTCCCAAAATCTCTTTAGAGCTAGAAAAGGATGAATCTGCTGTTGCTACATCACTTGAAAGTCATGAAGAAGCAAATGAAAATAAATGTATAGAAAAGGAAAATTTTCAAACTTTAAAAACCCCTAAGGTTGTAGGTTTACCTGCTACTTTTGATGCTGAGGGACTCCAAAAGTCAAATTTAACCTCAGCAGAAAAGAGTACTGAGAATGTTTTAAAAAAAGATTCAAAAGGCCTTTTATTATTAGCGGAAGATAATAGAAATGATAATAAGCTCATGACTAAAATCCTGACTAAAGCAGGGTATGAAGTAGTCTCGACTTTTAATGGGCGTGAGGCACTCGAAGAATTTGGGAAGCTAGACAAAAAAGTATCGGTATTGATTACAGACCTCCAAATGCCCGAAGTTTCGGGAGTAGAGTTGGTACAACAGTTAAGTAAGTCTCACCCTTGGCTTCCTATTTTATTGATTACAGGAACAGATCAAAGTTCCGTCCTAGGTCAATTGATAAACATGGGGGTAGATGGGTATATTCAAAAACCCATTAATGCGAAGGACTTAGTGAGTTCCGTAGAGAGTGTATTTAAAAAAGCCTTAAAAAAGAAGGTACGCTCAGGGGAGTTATTAAGCAAAAAATCAACTCCTAAAAAAGGGCAGGGGACTTCGATACGAGTAGATATGGAAAAGCTTGATACCTTAATGGATTTAGTGGGTGAATTGATTATTGCAGAAGAAATGGTGGCCAAAAACCCTGATATTAAAAATATAACACGAGAAAACCTTGATCGCTCTATTGAGCACTTACATCGTATTACCTCAGAAATTCAAGATGTATCCATGTCCGTAAGAATGATACCTGTACAAAACCTTTTTCGAAAAATGGTGCGACTCGTTCATGATTTATCCACTCGCTTTGATAAAAAAATCAAATTAGAGCTTGAGGGCGAGGAAACAGAGGTAGATAAAGTGGTGCTAGATCAAATATCTGACCCCCTAGTGCATATTATTCGTAACGCTGCGGATCATGGACTTGAATCGGGAGAGGAACGTTTAGCTGCAGGCAAACCAGAATTAGGAGTAATTAAACTAAAAGCTTTTCAAAAAACAGATGAGGTTTGGATTGTTTTAAAGGACAATGGCAGAGGACTCAATCGAGAGAAAATATTAGAAAAGGCTGAAAAGAATGGAATGATAGAGGGCGATCCCTCCACATTGACGGATGCGGAAGTTTACCAATATATTTTTAAGGCGGGTTTTTCTACCGCAGAAGCTTTAACCGATGTCTCAGGCAGAGGAGTAGGCATGGACGTAGTCAAAAAGAATATTGAAAAGGTAAGGGGCAGGATTGAAATAAAAAGCGTAGAAGGGCAAGGCTGTGAGTTCATTCTTCGAATTCCTTTAACTTTAGCGACGGTCGAAGGAATGCTTGTTCAAGTAGGGGCTTCAAAATATACAATTCCCTTAACTGTTATTCGTGAGTCTTTTAGACCGACCATGGATCAGATAACAAAGACCCCTGGAGGAATGGAATGCGTGAAGCTGCGAGAGGAAATTCTTCCTATTTATAGATTGCACAAGTTACATGAAATAAAAACAGAGGTGATAGACCTTGATCAAGGGATATTAATGGCCTTAGAGGTTTATGACCAAACATTTTGTTTGTTTGTCGATCAAGTGATTCATCAAATTGAAACCGTGATTAAAAGCTTATCGGCCTATATGGGAGAGATTGGTGGAGTGTCGGGGTGCAATATTTTGGGTGATGGTGAAATAAGTTTGATTTTGGATGTAGAGAAGGTGGCTAGGACTGTGACTTTAAATGATTAAATAAAATAAAGTAAAATTAAATCAAAAAATAATTGAATATTCATTTTTAAAATTTGAAAATAGAAGAGTGTAATTAAAGAAAACTTAGCATGAGACGAGATTCGTAAGGAGTGATTGTGGTGGCAGATGTAGAACAAGATTTATCCGTATTATCCGAAGAGGATGAGGATACCCTCAAGGACAAATATTTAACCTTTCATATTGGATCAGAAGATTTTGGCATTGCAATTCGTCATGTCACAGAAATTATAGGCATTCAAAAAATAACAGAGGTTCCGGATTCGGCAGAATATATTAAGGGGGTTATTAATTTAAGGGGAAAGGTAATTCCTATTATGGATATTCGCCTTCGTTTTGGAATTGATGCACGAGCCTATGATGAACGAACTTGCGTGATTGTTGTAAATATTGAAAGTACATCCGTAGGATTAGTTGTAGATACAGTTTCAGATGTAGTTTCAATCCCTGAAGCGGACATCGAACCCTCTCCTGCAAAAAGTTCAGGAGGGCAAGATAGTTATATATCAGGAATGGGGAAAATAGGAGACGAAATAAAAATTCTCCTTGATGTGCACAAACTCTTATTTACTGAAGAAATGGAAAAATCATTAGCAACAGCCACAGAAGCATAAACAAAAAGGAAATGATTATGGCTAACAAAAAATCTGACAACGATTTGGGTTTAAATATCCCACTTTTAGAAGAAACTTTTAACGCCCTCGCTCCAGGAGCAGATGGGCTTGTAGAAAGGTTCTATGAATTATTGTTTAGTAAGTTTCCCGAAGTTAAACCGATGTTTGTTGGGGTAGATCACACAAAACAGAAAAAGAAGCTGATAGACTCCTTAGTTTTTGTGATAAAAAATTTACGTCACCCCGAGAGCTTAGTTGCAGGGCTCACAAAAATGGGAACCCGGCATGAAAAATACGGAGTTATAGAAGCACATTATGGAGCCGTAGCCGAATGCTTATTGCAAGCGATGTCAGAAGTGGCAGGTGAA
>CAZLBO010000362.1:0-3017 GCA_964557725.1 uncultured Bifidobacteriales bacterium
TTGAAAACATAAAAAAAGCCTCAAAATAGATTCTATTTTGGGGCTTTTTTGTTTGCGGAAGTTTAGACTTTAGTGTTTCCTGAATGAATTATTTAAATTAATAAAACTAGTTATATCCCTTATAATTAAAGGGGGTAGATGTTTCCTATAAAACACACTTTTATATCTAAAAACCATTTTTTTGCTTTCCTCTTTTAAAATTATATGATATTTAGGGCATGAATTATAAGGTCAACAAAAAAGTCACTCTTCCTACCGAGACGGTCACCAACTTGTTTGAGTATGAAGACTACAGAAATTTTTTGAATGATTTTTTTGCAGAACAGAAACGGTTAAAGAAAATATTTTCCCACCGGTTTTTTGCGCAGAAAGCGGGCTTTTCTTCTTCTAGCACGGTGTTAAAAGTAATTAAGGGAAAGACAAACCTCACAGAAGATTCAATCAAAAAGATAATCAAGGGAATAGGCTTTGATGCCTTTTCTGCACGTTATTTTAAAAGCTTGGTAAAATACAATCAGGCTAAAGATAGAGCGGAAAAGGAAAAGAACTTTTCGGTGCTTGATGGACTGAGAAAAAGAACCGAATATTATCAGATAAATAAAAATCAAATGGCCTATTTTGAGAATTGGTATTATCCCGTGATTAGAGAAGTGGTTCAATACTCCGATTGGAATAATGATTATAAAAAATTAGCCCAGTTGATTATTCCCCCTATCACTCCAGAACAAGCCAAAGAGGCTGTGGAAACTTTGCTTAAAATTAACATTTTGCAAAGGGATAAAGAGGGTCAAATTTCTCAAACAGATACCATCCTAACCGCGGTAAATATCCCTCCCCTCTATAAGAAGAAACAACGGAGAGAAATCTTGGAAAAGGGCATAGAGGCTTCTGAAAATATGTCGAGAGAGGAAAGACATATTTCTTATACCACAATAGGGGTTAGTGAGAAGACGTATGAAGAAATAGAACGGTACATCAATTTGGTTAGGGCTAATATTTTGGATATGGCAGCAAGAGATGGGGCAGCAGATAAAGTTCATCAATTGGTTTTTGAACTTTTCCCTTTATCTAAAAGGCTGAAAGGGGTTGACCCATGAAAATAGTATTTATTTTTATAGGTATTTTATCCTTACTTTCCTGTTCTGAAAGAGTAGCTGGTGGGGGGACTGATTATCCCAATAGTTTTGATGCTGTTGTGGTGCATGAGGATGGAAGTGTTGTTGTTGATGCAGAGGTTAGGGCGATTCATAAAAAATCGTGGCTTAAGAAGGTGGCGGCGAATCAAAGTGTGGTTAGTGAAAGAAGTTTTACGGACTCCTTGGGGCGCTTTGAATTTAATTTTTCACAAAAAGGAAATTATAACTTAGAGGTGGTAACGGATTCATTGGGTGTTATTGTCTATAATTGTAAGGAACTAAAGGGTGATACCATTATACTTACTCCTTATTCTTCTTTAGAAGTTGTTGTAAACAATGATAAGGAGGTGGCGAACCAATACTTTTTAGGAGGAACGAGTTTCGGTTCCTATTTGGATAATCAGAATAAGTTAAAGTTTACAAGTATCCCCCAGGGTGTCCACTCTATAACGACAATAAGTAACTCATTGTCTTATTATGTGGAGAATGTTAATGTTTCTGCGAGTTTTACCACTGATACGCTAACTCTTCAAAGAGATACATTACTGGTGGAAGATTTTTCGAGGGGATTTCCTTATACTCTTTTGGGGAGTTTTACCGATGGGTTGTGGTATTACTATGCAGATAAGCTTCCCCCTTATAATGGAAATTCAGATGTGATTTGGAGTACTATTACTGGGGCTGCGGCTTGGAATAAGGGAACTTCACTTTCGGGAAAGCTGTTTTTGAAAGAGGGCTTTCAACGTCCTTTTGCTGGGATTGGTTTCCTTCTTGGATCGCGAAGCTCTGATTATGATCTCTCGAATCTTAAAACATTTAGTTTTATGGCAAAGGGAAAAGGAACGGTTCGTGTTACTTTTGGAAATTATTTTTTAGATACTCTTGATGGGAGTAATGCACAATTTGGGACAACCATAAAATTAAAAGGTAGTTGGGAAAAAATAACTCTCTCCATGGATTCATTAGCTTTAGCACCTAATAGCAAGGCGGCTAAAATGGGGGTGACTTGGAAACAAGTGTCTACAGCAATTAAAAAGATAGAATTTGGTGTTTACAGTGATAATACAACTGTTGGTGATACCGTTGAACTTTTTTTAGATGAGCTTAAAATGCCAAATATATCATTGGAAGTTTTTAAATAAGACCGTTAAATCAAAACAAAAGAAAAAAAAAGGAGAGTGGGTTATGTCTAGTAAGATTAGGTTTGTGTCTAGAGTGTTATTTTTAATAATATTCTTTATTAGCATTAGTCAAGTAAAGCTAATGGCTGCAGAACGATTAATGACAAAGGGGAATAGAATTGTCTATGCCGAAAGTGGAAAAGTATTTAAGGGGCGTGGGGCAAATATTTTTGATACCCGTTCAAATAACGCAGGAGCTTATAGTCAGCCAAATGTGGGCGAAGTTAATCGAAGAACAGATGAACTCGTTGATGTTTGGGGAGCCAATTTTTTAAGATTATGTCTTGAGAGTTACGCCTCTTTAAGTGGCCGTGTCCATGGGTTAACGGTTCTTAATGATACAAATTACTTAAATGATATTGTTAAGATAGTAGAGCATATTGGTACCAAAAAAAATGTGTATGTGATGGTCGCTAATTGGGTCTCTCCCACACAGGATAATATGGGTTGGCCAACAGATGAAACAAATAAAGAATGGCAGTTATTAGTATCAAAGCTGGCAAAGTATGATCATGTATTATTTGGTGTGATCAATGAGCCCAAAAACAATTTTAATGGGGCGCAAGATTCTCAGGTATGGGAGAGGATGAGTCAAGCGGTTAAAGTGATAAGGGCAGAAGAAGTTAAGCAGGGTTCAGAAAAACATATTATTGCGGTACAGGGCACAGGTGGCTGGGCAAGGCGGTTAAAGTATTATATC
>CAZLBO010000363.1:0-2992 GCA_964557725.1 uncultured Bifidobacteriales bacterium
TCCTGCCTTAGAACACGGAAGCTCACTTCTTGAATGTCCCTTTATTCCTCATAATCACAGCTTTGGATCTTCAATACCTAAGGCCGATGCTGTTTATACACAAAATACGGTTCCCATTTTAGCCGTCACCTATGCCGATTGCTTACCCATTTTACTTTATGACCCCCAGATAGGTAGCATTGCAGCTATTCATGCAGGTTGGCGTGGAACACAGCAATGTATTCTCACTAAAAGTTTAGAATTTCTCGCCAGAGAAGGCAAAATTAACTCAAAAACAACCCATCTGGCTTTTGGGCCTTGTATAGGAGCTGAGGTTTATCAAATTGGAGAAGAGGTTGCACTACAATTTTCCCGTAAATTTGTTCGAAGCTCCAAAGAAAATCAATATACGCTCGATTTAGCAGGAGCTAATTATGAACAGGCCATTAATGCAGGAATTTTAGTCGAAAATATTTCTCTTTCTCCAGGTTGTACCTATCAAGAATCAAAGCTCTTTTACTCCTATCGAAGAGAAGGAGTGACAGGACGCATGGCGGCAGTCATTTCACTTGCTTAAAACCGTAAAAATAGCTATTTAAATCTTTATCATCTTAAGGAGAAGACCCATGAAGTCTCAATTAGTCACGTTTTTTTCAGTTTTAATGTTAACCAGTATGTCTTCTTTTGCCATTTTTGGCATAGGTGGACACTATGCACCTAGTTATGGAAGTAAAGTAGACGGTTCAAAAAGTGTAGTTCTCAATTCAGGTAATGGGCAGCAAGCCGTTTTAATTGAAAAGGAAGCCAGTCCTTTTACAGGGTTTGGTGGAAAAGTATGGATTGATGCCATTCCTTTTATAGACATTGAAGCAAGTTTTAATGTACAAGGGGTTCTCTATGACGCTCAATTAGAATTTACAGGGCTTGGTAATCTTGATACAATTATGGATTTATCCATTGATCCAGGTATCCCAGGTCTTGGGGATGCAGACCCTGCTTTTGGAATACTTACCACAGATTTATCTGTTAAGTACCCCTTTTTAGAATTACCTCCAGGAGTGACTTTACTCAAATTATATGTAGGTGGAGGCTATAGTATGAGTTTATCTAAAAAATTAGTGAATAAAGAGGCTGTTGAAAAAGCTCTTACAGGAATTGATTTAAGCAGTGGTTCACTTGATACAAAAGCAATTGTTAAATCTTTAACAGAAGATTTAAAAAATAAAGATAGCTTTGATCAAGGTAATCGCTTCCACCTTTTAGTGGGTGCAAAATTTAAGCTTCCTGTTATCCCCTTTGCCATTTATGCAGATGGAAAATATTATTTTGGAGGAGAATTACCCACTGGTGTAACAACTGGATTTACCCTTCAATTAGGAGCGGCTCTTAATATTTAGTCCTTTTTAAATTTGAAACAAAAAAGCCTTACATCTGTAAGGCTTTTTTTATGGAGAAAGAAAAACTTTATGCGTATAGATTCTCTTGTGTATTTAGCTCTCTGACTTTTCTCAATAATCTGAATTCACATTTTTTAACAAATTGCAATTGTGTTTCTTTTTCTGAGGAACCTCGGCGAGTGATAAATCCCTCTCGGGCCGTTTCAACTTCATTTTCAATTGCCTCCGCAGAAAAGAACTGTTGAAAATATTTTTTAACACTGTTAAGACTTGAAAATGCATATAAATTACTTCTTCTCTGCAACACCGTACTGTCCTCCTTATGGAATTATGGAAAATAGTCTCTAGGATTAATGACTGATATACCCTTATTTGTGGCCATCCACATTTTTTCCCCGTCATAACAGACAGTGTTGACCCACTCTCCTATTATACCATCATTTAAGTTAAAGTCAACACTTAGATTATTCTTCAAGTTATAAACCACTACACCTTTTCCGTACACCACCATTAAATAGTCAGAAAATAAGAGAAGTTTGTGCATATTTGGCTTTTCTAGTTTATCAATAACCCCTTTACCTGAATTCAATTTTAAGGTGTTATTTTCTATCCAATAAACTGTAGAACCATAAGATACAGCCCCTAAAACCTTTCGGGCTTCTGTATGTACCACTCTTTTAGGTTGTAGCCACTCCCCATTAAAAAAAAGATAAAGCCCATTTTCCGTGGAGACCCACAAGCCTGTTGGGCTGCTAAACATAGAATATACGCTCGTATGCAAATAGTGTGAATGTGGGTAAGATTTAAAACCTAATCCAATATATTCCAATACCGAAAGCCCATTTTCTGTGCCAACATACAACTTATTCTGATGAACAGCCAAAGAAAAAACTTCATCTATACCCTTATTATTAAAATAAGCATATCTAAAAAAATTGTTATTTTTGGGATTAAAACGAATTACTCCATCATCAGTAGCCAACCAATAATATTCTTTCCAATATAAAATGTCCTTTATTTTTCCCGTAGATAAACCTGCATATAAAGAGGGGTATACCTTCCAAGATTGTAAATCAGCTCCTGCAACAACTAGGGCGCTGCTACTTTTGCTTCCCCCAAAAAACATCTGTTTTTTATGGTAAAATAAGCTTTTGATATCAGGATCATCTAACCCCATCCAAATAGGTTTTAATTCTCTCCTTCTTTGAGAACCCCTAAAAACTCCTAGTCCACGGGAAAGTACCCATAAGTCGTCTCCTTGAGAAACTACAGCCTTAGTGATGGATGCCCATCGCATATTTTCATCTCGGACCCTATCTTGTGTAAAAAACCAGCCTTGGGGCATGACCATTCCGGCGAGGCCACTAACAGGGTTAAAATAATCTCTTTCTGCAACCTCAGAATTACCAACTGAGACCCTTAATGAATCAACAGTACGCCAATCTTGAAAAACTTCATCATACTCTAAAATATCCCAATGAGTCTTGACACGCAATTTATCATGATATTGGCTATAAACCATCTCTTCGATAGGGGAATCGAGGTGAAGACTTGTTTCCCATTGGTTCGAGTTGGTGTTATACACTATAATTCCCTTTTTACCAGCAATAAAGACA
>CAZLBO010000364.1:0-2959 GCA_964557725.1 uncultured Bifidobacteriales bacterium
CCCCAAGCTACCCCCCAAGTGAAAAAGTTAATACTGTTGGTGAGTGGGGTAATGAGCAGAGAAAAAATACAAAAAAAACTTCATTTAGCGGATAAACGAAATTATATAAAAAACTATCAAAAGCCAGCAATTGAAGGAGGTTTTTTAGAAATGACTATTCCGAATAAACCTAAAAGCCCTAAACAAGAATACCGATTAACAGCTAAAGCTTTGAGATTATTGAATAAAATCAAAGATAATGATTAAATCTTTGAGTCTTAAGCATTGTAATAGAGGCATTTTTTTTCTGTACCCCATTATTCTCCTATTTTTTATAAATTTGGAGCTTATTCAAAAAAGGGTGTATGAAGGACTTGAACTCTACGGTGTTTGGCTTAATTGGCCACAAAGAGATTAAAATAAAGCATATACCAAAGGTTTAAAAGAGAATGAATTTAGAACAAGTAACTATCTACGACACCACCTTAAGGGATGGAAATCAAGCAAAAGGGCTTAACCTTTCATTGCAAGATAAATTGACTATTGCAGGGATGCTTGATGATTTTGGGGTGGATTATATTGAAGGAGGATGGCCAAATCCTACAAACCCTTTGGACACAGAATTTTATGTACAAGCAAGTAAAATAAAATGGAAGCACTCTAAAATATCTGTTTTTGGAAGCACTTGTCGAGCAGGAGTTCCTGCCAAAGAAGATAAAGGGTTGGGGTATTTAGTTCAGTCCAAAGCACCTGTAGCCTGTATTTTTGGTAAGTCTTGGGATTTACATGTGACAGAAATTATTCGAACAACCTTAGATGAAAACTTGAGGATGATAGAAGATTCTATCGCCTTTCTCAAAAAGAATCATGAAGAAGTTATTTATGATGCAGAACATTTTTTTGATGGTTACAAAGCAAACCCTGAGTATGCTTTAAAAACATTAAAGGCAGCAGATGCAGGCGGAGCGGATTGTGTGGTGCTCTGTGATACAAATGGGGGAATGGCACTTTCTTGGGAAATCGAAAAAATAGTCAAGATAGTGAAAGAATCTATCAATTGTACGGTAGGTATACATACCCATAATGATACAGGAACAGCTGTAGCTAATGCCTTGGCTGCTGTTAAAGCAGGGGCTAGGCAAGTACAAGGGACGATTAATGGATACGGAGAACGATGTGGAAATGCTAATTTGACCGTATTAATCCCCAATATTCAGTTAAAGATGGGTAAAAGTATTACAGTGGATAACAAGATAGGGCAGTTAAGAACGCTTAGTGTGGGCGTGAGTGAGATTGCAAATTTGACGGATGATATTAGGCAGCCCTATGTTGGTGAAGCTGCTTTTGCCCATAAGGGTGGGGCTCATATTGATGGAGTGATGAAGGTCTCCCATAGCTTTGAACATATGGATCCTACTTTAGTGGGGAATAAACGTGATTTTATCGTCTCTAATCAAAGTGGGGGGGCTTTAGTTTTAGCTAAAATAAAAGCCATAAAGCCAGAAGCCTCTAAAGGAGATGCGGAGGTGAAAAGTATATTGGCGACGATTAAAGCAAAGGAAGAAGAAGGCTTTCACTTTGAAGTCGCTGAGGGAAGTTTTCAGATATTAGCCCGTCGGGCATTTGGAATGGTTGAAGAAAAATTTAAAGTTTTGAGCTATCGTGTGATTGAAGAAAACCGAAATGGCGGCCCTTTATATTCAGAAGCTACTGTAAAGGTGGCAGTAGGAGATGCTGTAGAGCATACCGCTTCAGAAGGAAATGGCCCTGTAGATGCTATGGCCAAAGCTATGAGAAAAGCTTTAACTAAGTTCTTTCCCGAGTTAAGTAAAGTGGTACTTGAAGATTACAAAGTACGTGTATTAGACAATGGAACAGGGACAGGATCAAAAGTAAGAGTTTGGATTCGCTTTCATAATAATGAAAATAAAAAGGTAACCTCGTGGTCTACCATAGGGGTTTCTACAAACATAATTGAGGCCTCATGGGAGGCTTTAATTGATGGAATTAACTATAAACTGATGGGTTTGGATCAATGATTAAAATTGTAACTTTTCAATCGATTAAGGATAAGGACGTCCTTAAGCTGACTGACCGAGAGGTGAGTCCCTCTTCAATTGTTGAGAATACGGTTCGTAAAATTCTTTCTGGAGTTAAAAGAAAAGGAGATGCCTCGGCTTTAAAGTATGCACGTCAATTTGATGGGCTTAAGGGGGAGCTTCGTGTTACTGAAGAGGAATTAGAAACAGAGGCTCAAAAATGTTCTGCAACTCTTAAGTCTGCAGTACGTAGTGCCATTAAAAATGTTGAAGAATTTCATCAAAAGCAAAAGGAAAGCTCATGGCGGTATCAAAGTCAAGATGAAGTTGAATTAGGCCAAACCATAAGGGCTCTCAAAAGAGTCGGAGTTTATATCCCTGGTGGAGCAGGGGTTTACCCTTCTACAGCTATCATGAATATTGTACCTGCACGAGTGGCAGGTGTAAAAGAAGTCGTGGCAGTGACTCCTGTGGCTGGTGGTCGCTTAAACCCTGTTTTGGCTTATACCTTTAAAGTTTTAAAGGTTAAAGAGATATATAAAATTGGAGGCGCACAGGCCGTGGGTCTGTTGGCTTATGGAACAGAAACCATAGAGCGAGTAGATAAAATTGTAGGCCCAGGTAATGTTTATGCTGCTGTGGCTAAAAAAGAGGTTTTTGGCGTCGTGGATATTGATATGGTTGCAGGACCAAGTGAGGTTTTAGTGATGGCGGATGATTCTGCGGATCCCGATTGGGTGGCAGCGGATCTTCTATCGCAGGCCGAACATGGCTCAGGTTATGAAGCCGCGGTGTGCATTACTAATTCTCCTAAGCAAGCAATGTTTATTAAAGAGTGTCTTAAGGTACAAGTAACAGGCTCTCCTAAAAAGGAGTTATTAAAAAGATGCCTTCGTCGGTTTGGTCGTATTTTTGTGGTTAAAAATTGGAAAGAAGGGTGT
>CAZLBO010000365.1:0-2930 GCA_964557725.1 uncultured Bifidobacteriales bacterium
CCCGGGTTTTTTATGGATTGGCCTATCCTCTCTATTTTATTTCACTTTTATTTTTGATGTATGTTTCTTTAATTAAAACGGGAGGGGGGGTTGAACGCTGGATAGCCTTGCCTGGTGGGTTTAAATTTCAGCCTTCTGAGTTTGCCAAGCTGGCCTTGTTATTGGTATTAGGGAGACATTTAAGTGAAATTCAACCGACTTTAAGAAATATAAAAAGCTTATTGATACCTGTTCTTTTGTTTTTAGTTCCTTTTTTATTAGTTCTTAAACAACCCGATTTGAGTTCGGCTTTGGTTTTTGGTGCGATGCTTTTGATTATGATGTATTGGGCAGGGATGGAAGCATGGGAAATCTTTATTTTATGCTCCCCTTTGGCTTCGGTTTTATTAACCTCCGTTCAAGTAGCATGGGCTATTTTCTTTGTCGTTTTGTTTGTGGTGATGTGGGTAAATCGAGTGCATATCTTTATGCTTTTGTCGGCTTTGTTAGTTAATATCGCTGCAGGATTTTGTTCCCTCTATCTTTGGCACAGTATTTTAAAGGATCACCAACGTTCTCGGATCCTTACATTTTTAAACCCGATGCGAGACCCTAAGGGCGAAGGGTATCAAATTATCCAATCGAAAGTAGCCACAGGATCGGGGGGGCTTTGGGGAAAAGGCTTTACTCAAGGGACACAGGTTAAAGGGGGGTTTCTCCCTGAAGAACATACGGACTTTATTTTTTCAGTATTAGGGGAACAATTCGGTTTTTTGGGGTGTATAGTTGTTTTATTTTTATTTTTTCTTTTGATTAGTCGTATTATTATCCAGTGTACACAGATTAAATATCGTTTTTCAAATTTAATTTGTGTGGGGATTGCTGCTATCTTTTCTTTTCATATTTTTATTAATGTGGCTATGACAGTGGGCTTGATGCCTGTGACGGGTTTGCCTTTGCCCTTTCTGTCTTATGGAGGCACATTCTTATTGACTTGTATGATTTTTTTGGGAATTGTATTGAATACAAAAATTAGAGGTGGAGAGATATAAGTCTTACTTATCTATTTCCAAAAAGGTGAAGTGAACTTTCAATCTTTCCTATCATCCCTTTAGATTGAATGCGAACGGTTGTAGGAGTAGGAAACCAAACTTTAAAAGCTAGGATTTCACTGGTGTCTCCAGAAAAGGAATTTTCGATTTCAAGGGGGCTATTTTGTATCCACCCAGCAGTATCTCTAGTGGGAGATGTCCCAGGGTACCAAGCACTAGTGGAGGCCAGAAAGTCAACTTTGCCATTGCATCCTGCTCCTCCTGTTGTGTCTGTGAGAGTTCCGGTACTGTCATGAGTCGTGCAGGGGAAGCTACTTCCATCTTTGACCATGGAAATAGCCCAGGTCATGGCGGCTTCGGAGAGGTAACTTACTTTTTTGTAATCATAATTACGGCGAGATTGACGAACATCGTAAATAGACATGGTAGAGAGTAAGGCTCCAATCATTCCTATTAAAACAAGCATGATCATCGCCATCATCATTATAAATCCTTTTTGAGTGGAGTTATTTTTTTGGGTATGCTGGAGTGAATCTGACATAAGGATTAATCGAGTATATGGTTAACGAGGTTGACTTGGGCACGGGTAAAGCGTTTTTCATTATGTGAGGTTAAGTGGTTTTTGGCTTCAATGTGAATAGTGTAATATATTGTTGTGACTTCTTCTGATTTTAGAGTGTTATTGCCTTCATCATCAAGAAACTTAAAGGAAAGGTTGATTTTATCCGTGGTAATTAAAATAGGTTTATTGAATTTTTCAACTCCCTGACAAGAGATAGTTTCCATCAGGGAGTTGTCTTTGACAAAAAATTGAACATAGGCTTTTTCACTGGTTCCTGAACAGTGCTTTTGTAAAAGATCTAAGTATGAAAAACCAATTTTTGCACTGTCCGAGAGTGTTGTAAATGTTTCTACAATACTTATTCCTCCTCCTGCATTGGCTATCTCTCTTTGCATTACTTGGGAGGCAATTCTTAATTTCCTCTGTAAATCAGTGATGTCCAAAAGGTTCTTTGAAGTTTTACTCATGGAATTTAATACAACCTGAAGGGTTAATAATAACATAGAGGCAATAAACATCGCGATAACCATTTCGAGAATAGTCATTCCCTTTTGACTTTTAAATTTATTTAACAAGTAACCCTGTTCCCATTTTAATACTGTAGTTTGTATCCAAAGGGACTTCTGCATCTAAACGAATAGCATTGAGTTGTCCTGAAATTCCTCCATAAGTAAGTATTACTTTATAGTCATTTCCATCGACTTCAGTTTTTAGAGTATCCTTAATGGATTTATATAAGGTGGCATTCGCCCAATCTCCATGATCACAAGATTTACCGTTTCCTGCATCGGTTATGACGAGTTTAAGAGAGGAGGCGCTTTTTAGGCTAACGGAAAGAGGGTAACCGGGGTCTGCGGCTCTCATAATAGGACTAGTTGCTTTTAAAGTGTTATCTACATAAACCTTAAAGATAACAGTCCCTTCTGTAGGGCATTCATCATCAATACCAACTACGGCCTTGAATACATCATACTTGTTATCTAAAGCCCATACTAATTCAGAATAGGCGTGCCCACCTATTCCTTTTTCATATACCACCCCATTTAGCATGAGGGGCTTCCCATCATTATCTCCTCTTTCTCCATTACTTTTGTTTTTTTCTATTGGCCCATAGCCATTGGTATTTTGTGTGAAGTTTACTTCACTGGCATACTTTTTTATATCATCTAATAAGTCATCCATCTCGTTTTTGTCATTGAGGTACTTGTCTTTGGCGGCTTCAATTTGAATAATGGCTGCTTGAGTGGCCTGAAAGGTGTTATCCGATTTTTTAGTGGCGATTTTAGATCTAACAAAATATCGTCCTGCAAAGGTGACAGCACTCACAAGAAAAACGG
>CAZLBO010000366.1:0-2918 GCA_964557725.1 uncultured Bifidobacteriales bacterium
AAGAAGTTGGTGTCTTTGTGATTGTCAATAAACTTTAAGGCACGGTCTACAAATAAATCATGACTGTATTGTTTTTCATCAGCGGGGTCGGCATCTCCTTGTCCTCTATCCCCTATTTTTCCAAAATCCTTATTTTGCCAAACAGCACTTCGTTTATTATCCAGTAAAAGACTGTCGGTTCCATCGACTAAAAATTCAGGGTAAAAGTTGTGAGCATGGCGTTGATCTCTGTAGCCTAAAAACTCATCAAATCCTTGACTGGTGGGGAAGGACTCAGGTTGATATTTATTAGGAGCATCAAAACTAAGCCCCCATTTTCCAAAAATGCCTGTGATATAGCCACCATACTTTAAGATTTCGGCGACGGTGAGATCTTCATCACGCAAATAGTTGACATCATTTTCCTTCATACGGCAATGTCCATTGTGCAACCCTGTCATTAAATTACAACGGGCAGGGCCACAAACAGGGCTACCTGTATAAAAATTGTTGAATTTGAGTCCCTCATTGGCCATTTTATCTAACGAAGGGGTTTTAATGATGTTTTGACCATAAGGGCCTATTTCTGCAATGCCTAAATCATCGGCCATAATAAAAATGATATTGGGGCGCTTAACGTTCTCTTGACTGTAAAGTATAGGGGCAAATGTCAGGTGGATAAATAATAATGATGCAATAGCTTTTAGGCTTTTCATGTTGTCCCCTTTGTTTTTTTTATTCTCAACTCATACTTACCTTTAACCTAGTCTCGTTTGGTCTTTTTACAACAAGAATTGGGCGAAACTTTTTAATAACAATTTGTATTCGGTTTACTTTTGGAACGAACGATCTTATCTTCAGTTAGGTATGAAGGGTGTATTTTAGAAAACGAGTAGAAATGAAAGAGAATTTAAAAATAAGAGACATAAGCCTTCTTTTTTCGTTTATGTTTGCTTTGACTACTTATTCTGTCGCTCAGAAACCAAACATATTGTTTTTATTTAGTGACGATCACACCACTCAGGCTATTGGAGCCTATAAGAGTTGGCTCGGAACAGCAGCAAAAACCCCTAATATAGACAGGCTTGCCCAAGAAGGAGTGCTTTTTAAAAAGTGCTATGTGACAAATTCAATCTGTGGCCCCAGTCGTGCGGTGATTCAAACAGGTAAGCATAGTCATATCAACGGGTTTAGGCGTAATAGCAATAAATTTAATGGGAATCAGCAAACATTTCCCAAAATTCTTCGTCAGAGTGGGTATCAGACCGCCATTATTGGAAAGTGGCATTTAGGTTCGGAACCACAAGGTTTTGATCATTATGAAGTAATGAATGGGCAAGGAAATTATAATAATCCGACTTTTAAAGTAAATAATTGGAGTAAAAACACGGTTTATCAAGGTTATAATTCCGATATTGTCGCAGATAGAGGGTTGGAATGGCTAAAAAATACCCGTGATAAAAGTAAACCCTTTATGTTGATGCTACAATTTAAGGCAACACATATGGGTTGGGTGCCCCCTGCAAAATACTATCGTCATTATGATTCTGTGACTGTCCCTGAGCCTTCTACTTTGTTGGATAAGTATGCGTATAGGGGTTCTGCGGCTTTTTATCAAGACTTATCAATTCGCCATGCAATGCCTAAAGCAGAAGTTCGAATGGGAGACCCTGAAGGTTTGGGAAAGCTTAATAGTCAAGAACGATCTGATTGGACTAGCTATACGAATGAGGTAAAGGCTGACTTCTCTAGTAAAGGTTTTAATTGGAATGATAAATCGGATGACGAGTTGGTTAAATGGAAGTACCACCGTTATATTGAGGCTTACTTAGCTACAGGTCTCTCGCTAGATGATAATATAGGTAGGGTGTTAAAGTTTTTGGATGATAATGGGTTAACTCAAAATACCGTGGTGATGTACTCTTCTGACCAAGGGTTTTATTTAGGAGAGCACGGTTGGTTTGATAAGCGGTTTATGTATGAACAGTCTCTTAGTACTCCTTTTATTGTGCGTTGGCCAGGAATGGTCACTCCAGGAACAATCAATAGTAAGGACATTGTTTCTAATTTAGATTTTGCCGAAACATTTCTTGAAATTGCAGGGGCGTCTATTCCTACAGATATGCAAGGGGCAAGTCTGGTTCCTGTCTTAAAAGGCAATACTCCTGCTGATTGGAGAAAAAGCTTTTATTATCAGTATTGGGAAGGAGCAACGTCTGTTCATAAGGTGCAGCGGCACTATGGAGTGACTACAGGTCGTTACAAATTGATTTACTTTCATGATGTGGATGAGTGGGAGTTTTATGACTTAAAAAAAGACCCCAATGAAATGATTAATCAATATTATATTCCAGAAAATGACTCTATCATTAAAGCAATGAAGAATGAACTCACTCGATTACGTACAGACTTAAAGGCAGCGGATGAGGGAACAGTCACCACTCCTCCTAAAATTACAGTGCAGCGTTGGACAACTCCCTTGCCTCTTTCGGGTTGTGCCGATTCAAATTACTTGGAGTTTGATAGTGAAGTGGACACTCCTGATTCTAAGGCTTGTATTACAGCTGTATCTTCTTCTAAAAGGTTACAATTAGCTTTAGAAAGTCATCTTAAGATAATCCCTAATGGGGTTCAAATTGATGTTGTCGGAAAGTATCAACTCACCATTTATGATATGCAGGGGAATATGATTAAAACAGTTAAAAGGGCTCAACCCTCAAAATTTTTACTCCCCCCCCAAATGACTCCGGGTGTTTTGTTTTACAAACTGCAAACATACCAAGGGGTAGTCAATCGCAGGGGCATTAAGATTTAAGAATAATAAGTATATTTGAGTGATAAAATTAATTATGTGGAGGATAAAGATGGTAAAGATATTTATAATTTTGGGGTTACTTTTTGTTTCCCTCAATTTTTCTCAAAATTGTACAGAAATCCCC
>CAZLBO010000367.1:0-2902 GCA_964557725.1 uncultured Bifidobacteriales bacterium
TAGAAAGGTTCAGTTTATTTTCTGGATTAAAAAAGCTTTGACTAGGTACCGTTTGCGCTTTTGTTTCTAAGTAACGACAAACAGAAATAAGATCCCCCATCACCGCACTCGCTGTTGGCAATTTACCTGCGCCTGCACCTGTTAAAAGGCTGTCTCCTGCCGCGTTTGCTTTTAAAAACACAGCATTTAAAACACCATTAACCGAAGCTAACTGATGCTCCTTTTTTAAGAGCGCAGGGTACACGTTAACCATCACTTCTTTCTTCTCATTCACAGAGAGAATCCCCAGTAATTTAATCGTACATCCTATATCACTCGCCGTACTAATATCCTGCGAAGTTATTTTTTCAATACCCTCTACATGCATCTCTTCAAAATTCACATATTGCCAATAACATAAGGAAGCCAATAATGCCAACTTATGAGCCGAATCCATTCCATTTACATCTAAGGTAGGGTCCGCCTCTGCATAACCCAACTTTTTTGCATCCTCAAGCACATCCTCATATTTCAAGTTCTTTTCCTGCATCTCTGTCAGAATATAATTACACGTGCCATTAATAATACATGCTAACCCTTGAATTTCATTTGCAATAAAAGATTCCTGAAGCGTTTTTATAATAGGAATCCCCCCCCCTACAGAGGCCTCATACAAAAGAAAACTGTTGTTCTTAGTTGCTAGGGGAAAGAGCTCATGCCCATATTTTGCCAACATCGCTTTATTTGCCGTAATCACGTGCTTTTGATGCTGAAAAGCCTTCTCCACCCAATGCCGAGCCCCATAGCCACCCACTAATTCAAGAATAATTTGAATTTTGGGATGAACACAAAGTTCTTCAGGGTCTGTGGTTTTTAAAACACCGGGTAAATCGTACTTCTCCAAAGTGGCTTGAGTTCGGGCACACACACCTATAATCTCAATCCTTATCCCTAGCTTCTCTTTAAAGAAAAGCCCTTCTTTCTCTAAAATCTCAAGGACACCTGAGCCAACTGTTCCCAGTCCTATAATTCCAATTTTAACCGATTCCATAATTATTTTTCATTTTTAAAGTTTTAAATCAACTCACTCGCTTATGGTAGTAGCACCCTAAACTTGTTTTTCTGCTCTTTCAAAGGCAATCTAGCAAAAAAAGTACTTCATTTTACCAGTAAGTTGAATTTTGCCTTTCCCTATCAAGCCTAATTGCGTATATTACAAAAACTATGTCAGCTTCTCACCCATCAGATGTTTCCCCTGAAAGCGACCCTCATAAAGAGGCAAACTCTTCTCTCGATGAAGAGTGGAACCACTCTGTTCCTTTTTTTACCACTGTTACACTAAAAGAAGAGGGATTCTCTGGTTTAATGAACCGAGCTTGGCGCTCACAAGTGGGCCGCAGTCGCCCCCTTTCCATCAAATACTTTCAGCCATTAATCACAATGGCACAAGTTACGGTTGATTTATTAACCATTGCCCTCAGTTATGGGCTGGCCTATTTACTTTGGGCTTTCTGGGGTTCTCAATTTGCCCCCGAAGCAGCAGCAATGGTCAATCTTTCCACTTTTTATATGCCCCTAGCTGTTACCCTTCTCACCCTTATTGTAGGCTTTCAAGTCAATGGCCTCTACCACCCCCACCGAAGCATTTTAAACATTCGTGAATTTGAAGTTTTACTCAAAACATGTATTGTCGGGGCAGGAATTACTCTTGCTGTTTTATTTTTAGCGGAACAACCCTTTTTTAATAGAACGACTTACGCTTTTATTTGGCTGACACTCATCACCTTTATGTTTATCCAACGCACCCTCTTTTTTAAGTTTCAAAATTATTTACGAGTCGCAGGGGTCGTTAAAACCACTGCCCTTATTTATGGTGCAGGCGAAATAGGCAAAAAGCTATTAGATAAGCTTCATCAATCCCCCAAACTAGGCTATTATGTGGCAGGCTTTATTGATGACGCCTCCTCACTTCAGAACTCTATCATTAAAGATGTTCCTGTACTTGGTGGTTTTGAAGAGCTCAACACGATTCTCAGAGAAACAAAAGTAAAAAAGCTTTTTATCGCTCTCCCCCACCTCCCCCAAAGAGTCGTGGAAGAAGTCATGCGAATCTGTCGCTCAAAAGGCTGTGATTTTCAAATGGTTCCCTCCCTTTACGATATCGTAATCCAAAGAGTCGAATTATCCGAGGTAGACGGCATTCCTTTAATCGGTGTTTCCGAGCCACGCTATTCTTTGAGAACCCAAGTAGCAAAAAGGTTTTTTGACTTTACTCTCGCCACACTTCTCTTAGTGGTTTTGTCTCCTTTATTCCTTGCCTTTGCTGTATTAATTAAAAAATATTCAAAAGGCCCTATTTTCTTTCGTCAAAAACGCGTGGGGAAAAACGGCCAAGAATTCGATTTTTATAAATTTCGCTCCATGTACACAGACACGCCTGTATATGCTAAAACCCCAGACTCTGGCCATGATGCACGCATCACCCCTATCGGTCGCTTTTTAAGAAGAAGCTCACTGGATGAACTTCCCCAACTTTGGAATGTCATCAAGGGAGAAATGAGCCTCGTTGGCCCACGCCCCGAAATGCCTTTTATCGTTAATAAGTATAATGAACTTCAACGCCAAAGACTCAATGTTCGCCCAGGTATCACAGGTCTTTGGCAAATCTCACCCGACAGAAAATTAGCCATTCACGCAAATATGGATTACGATATCTATTACATCAGTAACCAAAGCTTTTTGCTAGATATTGTGATTATGGTTCGCACAGCGGTCAGTTGTCTCATCGGCGTCGGGGCCTATTAATTTCCCCAGCTGTACAGCATTTTCTGCGTTGCAACCTTCCTCACTATTAATTTCCTCAGCTGTACAGCATCTTCTGCGTTGCAACCTTCCTCACGTACAGATGTACGCTTCGGGCGGT
>CAZLBO010000368.1:0-2894 GCA_964557725.1 uncultured Bifidobacteriales bacterium
CATTGTAATATCAAATTAGTAAAAAGTATTGCTAAGACAATTCTATAAAATAGCATGATTTTATACTGCGGATATGACCGTTTTGACTTATTCTATCAAAATGGGGTTATTAAGTCGATGGGTAGGGGTACTTTGTTTTTGCATTTTAGTTGCGATGACTTTAGTTCGGGCACAGTGGGCCTCTCAATGGGTGAGCTATGATGCTCAAGGCAAATTAAAATACAAGGCTGATGCAAAGGGAAATACAATTCCCGATTTTAGTCGGGTAGGTTATAAAGAGGGAAAAACTCCTCCAACAATTGCTGTGGCGGTGACATTATCTCCTGCTACAGGAGATAACTATCAACGCATTCAGGCAGCACTCGATAGAGTGGGTAAAATGCCCCTTAATGCGAAAGGGTTTAGGGGAGCGGTGCTTTTAAAAAAAGGTTTGTACCAAATTTCAACAGGCCTTTTAATTAATCAATCAGGGGTTGTTCTTCGAGGAGAAGGAGATGGTACAAATGGTACTGTGATTCTTTTTACAGCAAAAAAACAGGGAACGGGCATTACGATTAAAGGCGGAAATAATAAAAGAGAGGTAGTAGGGACAAGGGTGAAAATCACTGATGCATATGTCCCTGTAGGTAGCAAAACATTAACCATCGAATCGGCAAGTCAATATACAAAGGGAGATGACATTACCATTTATCGACCGGGAACCACTAAGTGGATCAATGATTTGAAAATGAACAAAATTCCGCCGAAAAAAAACGGAGGGCTCATTACTCAGTGGAAGGCTAATAAGTATGATGTGAGTTTTGAACGAAAAGTAGAAGGAGTTTCGGGTAATACTCTAACTATTGATCAACCCGTGGTTATGGCAATGGAAACTGGATATGGGGGAGGGTTTGTTTATAAATATACGCAAACAAAGAAGATTTCAAACTGTGGGGTGGAGGGGCTTTTAATACAATCTACTTTTGATTCGTCAATCGTTAAAACCATCAAAAAGGCTGGAGTAACGGAAAGTTATTTTGCTGATGAAAAACATGGTTGGATAGGCGTTTTGGTAGGAACATCCAAACATAGTTGGGTGAGAAGTGTCACCGTTCAGTATTTTGGCTATTCATCCATTACGGTAAGTGGAAAGTATATCTCTATTTTGAATTGTAAAAGTTTAGATCCTGTTTCACAAATAGACGGTGGAAGGCGGTATGCATTTAATTTAACAGGGCAAATGTGTCTTTTTTCAAAGTGCTTTTCGGATAAGGCGAGGCATGCATTTATTCTTGCGGCAAAGATTGGAGGCCCCAATGTTTTTACTCGGTCAACATCTACAAATAGTTATAGCGATATTGGCCCTCATCAAAGGTGGGCAATGGGAACCCTTTTTGATGTCATTGAAGATACAAGTGGTCAAATAAATGTTCAGGATAGATCTAATTCAGGGAGCGGTCATGGATGGGCGGGAGTGAATCAAGTTTTGTGGAACTGTTCTGCAAAAGAAATGATAGTTCAAAGTCCTTGGGTAACAGGTTCAAATTATGCCATTGGTTGCCGTGGAGAAAAAATGGGGGGTAGTCTAAACCCCATTGCACCAGATGGGGTTTGGGAGGGGCTGGGAGAAACCAATTTAGAAATAGAATCACTTTATGAAGCCCAGCTTAAAGACAGGGGAATCACCACAACTAAATTACGTGAACAGGCTTTTAAAGGGATTCGCCTACGAGGCCGAGAGCTCATTCTCAATGATCTCAAGCTAAGTGGCTCTGTTACATTACGGCTATTTAACGTGGAAGGGAAGGAGCTTTACTCCTTTTCATTACAAGATGAAAAAAGTATTTTGCTTAAAGATCTTGAGAGTGGTTTGTACTTTATTCAAGTAGAGCAGGAGAAAAGAAGCTTTTCTCAAAAAATATTTTTGCGATAGGGATTTGAAGCCA
Source organism: uncultured Bifidobacteriales bacterium (assembly GCA_964557725.1). GTDB lineage: Bacteria > Fibrobacterota > Fibrobacteria > UBA11236 > JADFYW01 > CAZLBO01. Next base: position 1,926 of record CAZLBO010000368.1, read on the forward strand.
AAGGAAACTTGCTCAAAAAAGAAGGAGTATTTGTATCTTTAAACGGTGGAACTATTTGAAGATCAAACAACGACAAGAAGGTATAAAGCCCCTTTAGCAGAGAGAATGCGACCCCGAACTTTACAAGAGTTTGTAGGGCAAAAGCATATTCTCGGAACTGGTAAACTTTTACGCCGTGCCATACAAGCTGACCAACTCTCCTCACTTATTTTTTGTGGGCCACCTGGTTGTGGTAAAACCACATTAGCACGGATTATTGCCAATACTACATTAGCTCGCTTTAAGGCTATTAATGCAGTTCTTTCTGGAGTAAAGGACATTAGAGAGGCGATTAAAGAAGCCACTGAAATTCGTCGGACAGGGGGAAAGTACATTCTCTTTATTGATGAAGTCCATCGTTTTAATAAGGCACAACAAGACGCTTTATTGCCTCATGTGGAAAATGGCACCTTAGTTTTAATTGGGGCGACCACAGAAAACCCCTATTTTGAAGTAAACAAGGCATTAATTTCTCGTTCAAGAATATTTCAACTCAAGCAGTTAGAAAGTGAAGACCTGATTGAATTGGACTATATGGCTTTAAAGGATGAACGTGGGTATGCCCACCTCAATGTACAAGCAGATGATGAGGCCATTGAACATATTGTATCCATGGCCAATGGAGATGCGCGTGCTGTTCTCAATGCACTCGAGTTAGGAATTGAAACTAGCGATGAAACCGAGAGCAATGTGTCTTTTACACTTAAAGATGCAGAAGACAGTATTCAAAAAAAGGCCGTACTTTATGACAAAGATGGGGACGCACATTTTGATACTATTTCCGCTTTTATTAAATCCGTAAGGGGATCCGACCCCGATGCTTCTCTTTACTGGTTAGCTAAAATGGTTTATGCAGGAGAAGACCCCCGTTACCTTTTCCGTCGAATGCTGATTTTGGCGAGTGAAGATGTTGGTTTAGCGGATCCAAAG
>CAZLBO010000369.1:0-2890 GCA_964557725.1 uncultured Bifidobacteriales bacterium
TGTCATTACATCCATGCTTCTCTCATACAGTGACTGAAGCAAATTAGCCTTCCAGTTTGACCACGCATCGGGGTGAACCGAAGAAGTATCACAATAAGTCAATACATAAAGTTTATTTAAGGTATCTGTGTCCTTTATTTTATCAATAAAATCATAAATCGTTTTGGGGTCTTCTAGGTTTCGCCGTTGAGCAATTTCATTCATTGCTAAATGATGAAGCACTAAAAGGCAAGCTTGATCAATATCCTTTTTGGGAAAGCCCATGTCTTCCATATATTCCCTTGTATACTGCTCGCCTACAACGGAATGATCCCCTGGTACTCCTTTGGCAATATCATGAAAGATACAGGCCAAAACCAAAATTTTAAAATTCTCTACTCGACCATAAGCTTGACGCAGTGAAGCTAATTCCGGATCCGTTGTGCGCCTCAGATAGGACAGCTGCCGAACCACAGTGAGTGTGTGCTCATCTGTCGTATAAATATGATACATATTATGCTGAACATGGCATCTGATAAGCCCAAACTGAGGGATAACTAATTCAACCAACCCCACATCATGCATACACCTTAACATCCGTCCTAATCTTACACGACGCTGACAGAGCTCCAGAAACTGAAGGAGAAAAGGTTTAAAATCTATCTGCTCTCTATCAATTGCAATAATTGCTTGTTTCATTCTTAATAAAGCATAGTTTCCATAACCTAACCCCGTTTTATTTGCACATTCAAAAAATGCAAACATCAGAGAAACATTCTCTTTAAAAGGGTTTCCTCCACGGTTTCTTAAGTCAATAGTTCCATTGTTGGATTTAAATTCTTCATAACCCTTGGGGATACTCACCCGCTTCTCTTTTAAAAAGAGCCATCGTGACAAAAAGGCTTCTGTAATACGGTTGATCCCTTTTGTATGGCGGTAAAAAAATTGAAGAAAAACTTCCACAGGTTGCTGGCCATTTTGTTCTATAAATCCAAATTCTTCTGCCACTTCGGGTTGTAAATGAAAAGCAAACAAATCATCTTTTTTATTAGATACAAAGTGAAGACAACAACGGGCTTGCAATAAAAACCCATATCCAATGCGCAAATCCTCTAGCTCAGAGGGAGCAATAATCCCTTCACGAACAAGATCATCCATTGTTTTACAATTATACTGTATTTGAGCTATCCACATAATCGTGTGGACATCTCTTAAACAACCTATCCCCTCTTTTAAGTTAGGTTCTAGTTTTTGAATTAATCCGCCATACTTTTTAATCCTTTGCTCACGTTCTTCTAAACGGTTTTCAACCAAAGCATCTGAGCGTCTTTGACTCACCTCTTTTCTGATGTATTTCAAAAACCCCTTGTATATTTCATAATCCCCAGCTAAAAAACGCTCACTCAAAAAGGAGGTCCACGTTTGAAAATCATTTGAGATCACATCACGGCAATTCTTAACTGTCCGTACAGAAGAGCCCACTTCAAAACCAAAGTCCCACAGGTTTTGTACAATAAGTTCTGCTTGCTCTCTTTCTGCGAGAGAAACCTTTTCTGAGGTAAGAATCAAAATATCAATATCTGACTTAGGGCATAACTCCATTTTACCGTACCCACCCACAGCGACCAAAGCAACAGGGCTTTCTCCTGGGTCCATGTGCATTTCAATGTCATCCCACATGACTCGAATCAATGTATCAACCATCTCTGTCAAACGGCCAACCGTATTTGTTCCGGACCCTTTGCGTTTATTTCCCGCTCGAATGAGTTCAATTTGATATTGAAGTAATCGTTTAATCACTAGATTACGTTCATTCAGGGCTTTGATATTAAAAGCCTCTCTCAAAGCATCTGAAAATAATCCGTGCGTGTCATGAACCGTAGGGTTCTCTTTATCCACTTTAGCAAAAAGCTTTATCTGTTCATCGTTCATGGAAACAATTTAACTCAATAGAAAATGAGAAACAATAAAACCCGAGATCAAAATAGAGATATCAGAAGCCACAACTGAAGAACGTGTCGCCCTTCCCACTCCATCGGCTCCATGAGTACTATAATACCCAAAAAAACAGCCAAAACCCGAGATAATTAATCCAAAAACCAACGACTTCATCAAGCCCGCAGCTAAATCGAGGTTAGAATAAAATAATCGCACCCCTTGAAAGAAGGTGGAAGGAGGCAAATCTTTTAAAAAGTAAACAATTCCCAATGCTCCCAAAATGGCAACCAGTGAGGAGTATATGGTTAAAACAGGTAACATTAACATCCCTGCCACTACCCTTGGAGCCACTAAAAACCGAAACGGATTGAGATTTAAGCACTTCATGGCATCTAGTTGTTCAGTCACCGCCATCGTTCCAATTTCTGCTGTCATAGCTGCCCCTACCCTCCCTGCAATGACAAGGGCGGTAAGTACAGGGCCTAACTCTACCATTACCGTTTTACCCACCAAAGTCCCTACATACCGCAAGGGCAAATAATCACCAAATTGAGTGATGGATTGAATCGCCACCACTCCCCCCGTAAAGACGGAGGTCGTTGCCACCAATGGCAACGAAGTGATTCCAATGATGTACATTTGTTCAATAGTAAAGCGAATGTTTTTGTAGACGAAAGGCATATGCTTTGCCGTTTCCCACATAAAAGCAATAAACTGTATATTTAATTTAATCGTACTCTCGACAAACTTACCTATCCCCACCACAAGGTTATCAATAATGGCAAAAAAGGAAAGTGGGCGATTTGTATTAATAGGTTGCTTCTTCATTTAGTCATTCATTCTTAAATATAAATTTCTGATACTATGAACCAACCAACTCGGGGTACAAAAGAGAGTATGTCCAATAATTGCCCATCACTTTTTTAATATAATCACGAGTTTCCCAATAATCGACTTCTTCTACAAAAAACTC
>CAZLBO010000370.1:0-2886 GCA_964557725.1 uncultured Bifidobacteriales bacterium
GACATACAAAAATCAACAGTAAATAAGATTACAGACTGGTGGCTCCGTGTCCGCATCATCAATGGAGATTATCAAGCAACTCCTCCTATGTTCAGAACATTTACTGTTAATCATCAACAACGCATCAGTCGATTCTCTGAACGAATCAACTACCCCGGCTTCCCCACCACTTCCACCACCCAACTCTACACACAAAGCCCCTTCACTCTTGAGGATCAAAAATCACTCCCCCCTCAAACCCCTTTCCCCATCATTGAACTCCCCACAGACTTCAACCTCAACCGAGAAAACACAGAACGCATTCTATACATCGGATTCAAAGGCACAGATCTCCCTGGAAAACCCGAGACCCTTTTCTTTACCCTTGTCCCCGAAGCCTCCCACCTTGGACTTAAATCATCTACCCCTCTTTCCGAATCCCTTTCCGACCCTGCCGAGTTCGGTCCTTACCCCCCACAACTTGTCAACACCACCCCAAAACTTGAATGGGAGTACTGGGCAGATGCTTCTCTTAAAAAAGACTCCCTCGATGCTTGGACAGCCCTTGAAATAAAAGATCGAACAGAAAACCTAACAGGGGAACAATCCATCTCCTTTACCCTCCCCCATAACATTGGACCTCGCACCCTATTCGGAGAACAACTCCACTGGGTAAGGGTAAGCGTCCCTAAACGATGTGTGATTAAAAAATTAGATCTTGCTAAAGAAAAAGTCTTTTTTAAAGAAGAACTATTGAACTTTAATGATCAGATATTAATTAAAGGCCTTAACCAAAACATGGTTGTCGCTGATAGTATTGAAACTATTACCGATGAACTTCTCGGTAATTCTAACGGCACCCCTAATCAATCTTTTACCACATCCTCTGCCCCTGTTCGCTCTCTTGTCTTACAAGTACAAGAACTTGACATCCCTGAAGAGGGTGTTTTGTTTGAAAAGGAAGGGGATAGTATTTGGGTGGAATGGACGGAGGTTTCTGATTTTGAAAATAGTCATTCTCTTAGTCGTCATTATCTCTTAAACCCTCTTTCGGGAGAGGTTACCTTTGGAAATGGAGTACAAGGAAGAACCCCTGACCGTGGAAACAATAACATCCGTGCTAAAAGTTATGAGTTTGGAACGGGTGACCCAGGTAATATTAACATTAACCAAATTAGTACTTTAGTTTCTGCCACCCCTTATGTGGATAAAGTAACTAATGTGGGGGAAGGGCGTGGTGGTTCGGATACGGAACGGCCTGTAGCTATTGCGACAAGGGCGTTAAGAAGCGTGCGACATGGAGGGGCAGCGGTGTCGAAGGAAGATTTTGAGGCGTTAGTTTTAGAATCGGGGCACGGTGTTTTACGTGCCAAAACCTTTAGTACCACCCGACCTGATGGGGTTTATCAAAGAGGGTATGTCACGACTGTGGTGTTAGTGAATCAACCGACTGCACAACCTTTACCGAATAGGGATATTCTCCAACGGTTAAAGTCCTTTTTGTCTCAAAAGGTTTCTGCTGTGTTAGTCAACCGCTCACCATTTTTTAACCCTGCTGGGGTAATCATTCCCCCTGAATTACCTTCTAGCTTATGTTCTGATTCGGCAAAAACTATCTTTCCCGATTCTACAGACCGTTACCAAGATACGGTACATGTTATCCCCCCTAATTATGTAAAGGTACATATTCACACTTCTGTTGTTTTTGAGGGGGTGATTGATCCTTTAAAAGGGATTCAGTTGGTGAATGAGAGGATAAAGAACTTTCTCCACCCTGTGACGGGGAACCGTGACGGAAAGGGTTGGGCTTTTGGGGAGTCTGTACGACAGGGGCGATTGTATCAGTTGATTTCAGAGATTCCTGAAGTGAGACAGGTGCCTGATATTCGTATTTTGAGTAATCAAATGAAGTTTACTTTACCGATTGTCCCTCCTTCTATTGGAGAGACTCCTTTGCCAAAGAACAGTTTAGTACAGGTGACATACAAGGAGTATATGCCCCATCCTTTAAAGGATACTCTTGATGATTTTACTTTTTCCTTTGTGACGGCACGGCCTTTGCGAGCGGGTGAGAAACAAGTGGTGGTAGAGGGGTTTAAGGAGGGGGATACACTTTCTCTTAAGACCCGAGTGAATGTGTCACACAGAAACCATTTGAAGGATACTTCTACAGTGACAGGCGTGACACAGGTACAGGATTTAGGGAGAGCGACGATTAAACGAGTGGAGGCGGTGGGATTTAGTAATGTGGAGGAGAACATTAGCATGTACCGCTTGTTTGTGGAACCGTTTGTTTTGACTTTGCCGAAAACTGCTACACAAGAACAATTTTTGAGTTCACCCATTGTTCCTACAAGTCAACTATCTAACGATGCGATTATCACTATTGAGCTACTGCGTGATCAAGTTCCCATGGAAAAAGCTTCTGGTGAGGAACAAGCAGCCTTTAGCAGAAAAAATATACGTACATACATCAAACAACTTCACACACAAAGCGGAAAGGTTTACACCCGAGAAGATGAACTTGAAAAATCAAGCAACAGTCAACCCTTTAGTGATATTCTTTCGGACAAAATAACAGTGATTGATGTGGCTATTCCCAATAACTGGAAGACCGAAAAGTCAACAGGACAAGATAATTTAACCCTAGATATTTTACCTTTGGGAGATAACCTTATACTTAATGGGGCGACACAAGAGTATTTACGACCTCACAAAAATATACCCTATGATTTGGAACTGAAGAATAGCACGAAGGTTTATTACATCTGCAAAGATTACACCGACCAATGCTTTTTCCGCTTTAATGATTTACCTACCTCAGGAGACCATTTGATAAAAAGTGAATAAAAATAGATGAAGGGGCTTTTATTTTAGTAGGAATTAGAGTATCTTATGTTCAGCTAC
>CAZLBO010000371.1:0-2884 GCA_964557725.1 uncultured Bifidobacteriales bacterium
GATTCAGTAAATCAAAATGTAGCTGCTTCTGAGAAGATTCTTGTTTCCCGGGTTCTTTTAGGTGGGCATGGGTTAGACTATGATTCCTTTAAAGCAAGTACTTGGAAGGATTGGCAAAAACCTATTCTTGCTGAGTATCGCAATTTAGTAAAATTAGGATTTAAGCATATTAGCCTCGCAGGCTCTTCTACAGGAGGGGCTTTGATTACCGAGTTGTTGGCTCAAGGAGCTTTTTCGGAATTTAGCGTACAGCCAGAAAACATTTTTATGATAGATGCGATTGTGGTTCCGGGGAGTAAGCTTCTTTCTCTTATTGATATTATAGGCCCTATCATAGGCAATGACCTCAATATTTCTGAGGATAGTTTAGGTAAAATTCATTGGTATGGAAACCGTCCTCAAGAGACTCTAAATGAGTTGATGGATGTTTGTACAGTGACTCGCAAACAATTAGAAGATGGAATTTCTTTACCTTCAGGAGCAAACCTTAAAATTTACAAAACCCAAGGGGATAAGGTGGTGGATGCGATTAGTGGTTTATTGATGTATAAGGGTTTTAAAACTTCTGGTGGGGGAACCAGTGAGGTGGAATTTATCGATTCAGACCTTCACGTTTTTACGAGGAAGGGGAGTCGTAAACCTGAGGAGTGGAAGGCAAAGAATGAGTCTCAGATGCTGAAGGCTTTTACTGAAATGCGTGAGATGATGAAAATTAAAGCAAAATAGTATTGGAGGTTTAACTTGTTCTGATTGCCATTTTGACAATGTAAATCAGTAGTCTGTCATCATTTTATTGATTAAATCTATAGAATGGGTCAATATAAAATCGCTTTAATAAAGCTCGGAAGGTTTATACCGTTATTCATGTTGATCGTGCAAAAAAAAATGAAAATGAACTAAACGCCTATGAAATCAATGAAACTTTTACTTCTTTGATCATTCGAAAATAGTTGTAGGAGAAGCCTTGTTAAAGAATATCAAATTAAACGAAGTAGTCCAGTACTCGTCTTTTAAATTAGAGACGGGATGTGAAGAGTACTTTTTAACTCTTAATCCCGTGGGTAAAACTCATGCGGAGAGTTGTCTGGATTCATTATTTGAAAATTTAAGCCTTTTTTTAAAGGACGCTGGACTTACAGAAAAGGAACTTGTTTTTTCACGGGTTTATTTTAGTGATGTGAGTAATCAAATTGAGTTTTTTAAAAAATCGGAATTATTAAAAAGATTACAAGAAGGGGCTGTCTCTTGTATTCAGCAGGAGTCTTTACAAAAGAACCCACTTTCGTTATTCTGCTACTTTATTAAGTCGAACTCAGTAAAGACAAGTTGTTTTAAAATAAAATCAAGTGAATGTGACATAAGTTCAAGTACTTCTCTTAAAAATTACAAACTGTTGTGGTTGACAGGTTTAATAGGAAAAGAAGATAAAAGCTTAAGTTCAGCAAAACAGACAATGGAAATATTTAAGGATCTGAAAGAGTTAAATTTAAAAAACGGAATGGCACTTGTTAATCATGTTATCCGTACATGGATTTTTGTGAGGGATCTGGATAATCATTATAAGGGTATGACGGATGCCAGAAAGAACTTTTTTGAGAAAGAAGGAATAGGAGAGGGAAATTACTTTCCTGCCAGTACAGGGATAGAAGGAGCGGTTGAGAATCATCAAAACTTAGTCATGGTCGAATCATTAAGTATCGAAGGGTTATTGCCCGAGCAAATTGTGAAAATGCAAGGCTTGAAGAACTTATCTCCTACAATGGATTATCATGTCACTTTTGAAAGAGGGTTAGAGATTGTTTTTGGGGATAGAAGTCATTTTCATATTTCGGGAACGGCGAGTATTAACCACTTAGGAGAGGTTTTACACCTAGGCAATCCCGAGTTACAAACCCAGCGGACATTGGATAACATGGAAGTCTTACTTAAAGAAAAAGAAGCTTCCTTAAAGGATATGGCTTATCTTATTATTTATTTGCGTGATGCCTGTAGTAAGGATGTTGTTTTAGCTGTTTTAAAAGAACGATTTTCTCACTTGCCCCCTTTTATTATTACAAAAGCACCTGTTTGTCGACCCGGTTGGTTGGTTGAAATTGAGGGAGTGGGGATTAAGGCTAAAAAGAGTTCTTACCCTGTTTTTGGATAAGGCTTAAAAAGTTTCAATTAATTTGTAAATCAATCGAATAGCCATGCCACCCATAGCTATCTTTACATAGATAAAAAATTGTTTCCCGTTGATTTTGGATAACAAGTAAGTTCCTAGTTTAGTCCCTACAAAAGCCCCAATGATCATTAACCCTAGTAACAGGCTGTGATCGAGATAGTTAAAAGACAAAGCAATAAAAATAGGGATTTTGATGAGATGTATAATAATTTGAAAGGCTGCTTTGGTGGCGACAATATTTTCTTTAGTGTAATCCTTACGCATAAAGAAGGGAGCGAGAAAAGGCCCTGTTGCTCCTACAAGACAGCCTAAAATAGCTGCGACTAATCCTAGAAAAAAGTAACCAATTTTACCGGCTCTTATTTCAGGTAGTTTTTTTGGCTTGAAGATAACGTAGATCAATAAGACGATAACTAAGAATAAAAAATACTCAGGATGTTTGATGGTTGAAAGAACCTGATAACCTAAATAGCCTCCAAAAGGAACCCCAAGACTAAAGAAGCACAAAGGCCCTTTGAGTATGTTTTTCCTCAGTAAAAATGCACGGAAGCCATTGCTAAATAATTGCACTATTCCATGGAGAGGGATAAGCATAGTGTAGGGTAAGACTAAGGACATGATTCCCAACAACAAGATGCCACCTGCCATGCCGACTAACCCTGAGAGGGTAGAGGTGGCGGTTGCGCCTAGAGCCAGAAGAAAAAGTGTTAAAGTCCCCAT
>CAZLBO010000372.1:0-1363 GCA_964557725.1 uncultured Bifidobacteriales bacterium
TTACATACTTTCGCCATAAGCTTCTTCTTTTAACATATGCCAGAGTACTTAGTATAAACCGAAATTTTCCAAAAGCGATTGAGTTGTTGGATCAGTCTATAAGTATTTTTCAAAAAGATGAAGATAAGGGGATGGTAAAAACTCTTATGAAAGAAAAACTGAGATATCAACAGAACCACTCCTTTACGCAACTTTGATTAAAAAATAAAATTTCTCAATAATAGCTCAAATTCAATGTGCACATAGCATATTTTTTAATATTCAAATAGATTGGACTTTTATAGTCTAAAACGGTGAATCCGAGCTATATTTGCTATAACAACAAGTTTTTTAATAAGGTTAAAAGAGAATGCAAAAACATTTATCTAAAATTATAATATTACTAGTCGGCCTATGCTTAAGCACTGCCGTAGCTCAGAAAATGTTGCAAGGGCGCATTCAATCATGGGATTTGAAAAATCAGGCAGGATGTTCTGTTTGGCTCGACTTAGATGGGGATACAGTAAAAACAAGTGATCAAGGGCTGTTTACCATCACTGGCCTTCCCGTTTCGGTAAATTCAGGACTGCCGTTATTTATGAATAGTTTGAAAGTGACTAATTACCATTTGAGCTTTGAGGTGACAACTAATACTCCTGTTAATTTTCAATTATTAGATATTGCAGGAAGACAAGTTTCAAGCAGAAAGTTAGGACGATTAAAACCTGGGAAGCATAAAGTTAACCTATTCAATAAAAGTAACTCGTCCAGAAAGCCTTCCATTTATATCCTCAAATTAAAGACAGAGCAAAGTACTAAAACATTTAAACTCTTTATCGATCAAAATGGAAATTCACTTGCTGATGTTTCACCAAATAAGGGTTTAGAAAATTCAAAAGAGAGTGCTACAAATAACGTGCTACTTAAAGTATCAGCTGTTCAAGATACCTTAACGCTAAAATGTAATGGCTTTACAACTAAAAGAATAGCGGTGGACAACTATCAACAGGACTTAGGAACTTTAACTGTTCGTCCTCCAAATTTTATAATTATTTTTCTGGATGATGCAGGGTATGGTGATTTCAGTACATACGGGCAATCGGCATACACGACTCCTAATATTGATAAGTTGGCAAATGAAGGGGTAAAGTTTATGAATTTTTATGCTGCACAAGCGGCTTGTACAGCTTCAAGAGCAGCTTTGTTAACGGGAAGCTATCCTAATCGTTTTAATTTCCCTTGGGTTATTGGACCAAACCGCCCGGAAGGTTTTCATACGGATGAACTTACGATTGCTGAGTTGGTTAAACAAAAAAATTATGCGACGGCAGCTTATGGAAAATGGCATGTAGGGGATAAAGCAGGTGCACTCCCCACTAATCAA
>CAZLBO010000372.1:1373-2193 GCA_964557725.1 uncultured Bifidobacteriales bacterium
AAGGCTTTGATAAGTTTTTTGGAATCCCTTATTCTGCAGATATGTGGCCTTATCATCCCTCGGGCGGTAAATGGCCTCCACTTCCTTTGATCAATCAGGATAAAATAATTAACCCAGCAATCGACTCTAGTGTTCAAGAGCAATTAACCACTTTGTATACGGATAGTACTGTCAAGTTTATCACAGATAATAAGGACAAACCTTTTTTGATATATTTGGCTCATAATCAACCTCATGTGCCTTTATTTGTATCGGATAAATTTAGAGGTAAGTCTGGAGCAGGAATTTATGGGGATGTTATTCAAGAAATCGATTGGTCTGTTGGGCAAGTGATTCAATCTCTTAAGGATAATGGAATTGATGAAGAAACTCTAGTTCTATTTACCTCAGATAATGGCCCTTGGAGATCTTATGGTAACCATGCAGGATCTACAGGCCCCTTTAGAGAAGAAAAAGGGACAACCCATGAGGGCGGAGTTCACATGGCTGGGATATTTAGATGGCCAGGTCAAATTAAACCAAATACAATTGTGAATAAAGCAGCGATGACAACCGATTTTCTCCCTACTATTGCACATCTAATGGGAGGGACTTTACCCAGTCACCCAATTGATGGCTATAACATTTTTGAAAAGATGTTAGGCAAAGATACAACAGATAATTTGTACTTGTTTTATAAAGGGAGTAAGTTAGAGGCCATGCGAATGGGTGATTGGAAATTACATTATCCTCATTCTTTTCGCAGAGTAAAGAAAGAAGGAAAGGATGGAAAAGCAGGTTCTTATTTAAAGCCCGAACCTAAAACAGGTTGGGAGCTATA
>CAZLBO010000372.1:2203-2858 GCA_964557725.1 uncultured Bifidobacteriales bacterium
GGAGCTATATAATATTAAAAATGACCCAGGAGAAGCTACGAATTTAAAGAATTCAGAATCTGTAATATTTGATAGTCTAAAAGCTCTTTCGAATGCTTACCATGCAGACCTGCAGGCCAATAAGCGACCCGTTGGTAAGTACTAGGGGTTGTGTTTTATAATAGATGGCTACAATAAAGTAAACTTTTGTAGCCATTGTCTTCCTTTTGAACTTCTAACAGACAAATGGTAAACTCCTGAATGGATGTTACTTAATGAATATTCATAGAGGTTTGTTACTTTCTCTGAAGTATGTAACACTTTTCCTTTTAAATCAGATATTTTAACTTGATAGCTTCCATTGATTAAAAAACGCAGGGATAAATTCTTTTGCTTGATGTTAAAAGAAAAGGGAATCGTCATTCCGTACCCTTTGGGTTGTTGAGTCGAAACAATAGCAGGAGGGACTAAAGCAGGTGTCCAATTTGCCACAACCACTTGTTTGCTTTCATCCTCCCATATTTTTTTGAGTTCGTTAAATTTAGTGGCATTTGTTTTGGAAAGATCAGCGAGTTCACCAGGGTCGGCTTCGATGTCATATAAATAATAAACATTACGTTCCCGTACCATTTTCCATTTTCCTTTTCGAATCGCTCTATCACCTAGTGACCAAAAA
>CAZLBO010000373.1:0-2844 GCA_964557725.1 uncultured Bifidobacteriales bacterium
TTTTATTTGTAATCACTTTGGTTATTCCTAAGGGGCTTTGCAATTCGTGATTTACCCAGCTTGCGTAATCATTAAATCTTTTTGTAGCTTCTTTGGGTAATTTAAATTGAATAGACCATAACTCTCCCCAATAATTAAATTTTAGCTCGATGAGGCCTTCAAGTAACTGGTTTTTAAGGGGGATTTTACTCATGAGCTGATGCGGTTTATTCACGAGAACTTTTCCTTTTAAGCGTTTTAAATTATATAAGGCCTCTTCTTTTTTTGCTCCCCAATAGAACCCCATAAATTGTAAGGGGAGTTGATCTTTTTTTGCTTCTAATAAAGCGTTTAATTGGGGTTCTTTGCTGTGGTAAATTAAGTTCCCCCCCTTATATATTTGTTTGCTAATTAAGGTACCTTCTTGTGTCCACCAGCTAAAGTCTCCATGAAGCTTCCCCGATTGATAGCTAGCTTGTATAAAAGGGTATCCATTTTTATGCCAATTTAAATAAGCACCTTCTTTTTGATTCAAGTGGTATTGCGTGATAAGGTTTAACTGCCCATTAGGGTACCATTGTCGTGCAGGGCCTTGTTTTTTTCCTGATAACTGATAGCTTGCATTTTGTATTTGACCTGAGGCAAACCAGTGAAGATGTGCTTTTCTGTTTTTTTCTAGAGTGACTTCTTTCGATTTCAATTCTCCATTAGGGTGCCATTGGATTGGCGAAGTAATGGACAGGCCTGTTTGATAGGTTGCTTTTGTTTTGAGAGAGCCATTCCCATGCCATGTTAACTGGAGTCCATTTTTTTTGCCCATGGAATAATTTACATAAGAAATTAATTGTTTCTTTTGATTCCAAGCTTTCCATAAACCTTCTTTTTTTCCTTTGAAAAACCTGCCTTGCTTCAATTTTATGCCATTAGAAGCCCAAGTTGTAAAAGTACCACTTTTTTTGTTTGCTTCATAAGTTCCCTTTTCTTTGACCGCTCCATTTTTGTAATAGAGTATGTAAAGACCTTGTTTGGGTGGATTTAGTAAAGGGGTCGACAAGGTACTGTATTGAACGCGTAGTCTTTTTTTAAACCCTTTTTCTATCGGATAATATTCTTGGACTTGTTTTAATTTTTGGTGAAAAACCAATAAGCCGGTTGTATCCCAGCGTTGAATTTTCTGTGTAAAACCTTTTTTATAATATGTGAGGGCTTTTATTTGTTGATTAAAATACCACTCTCTTTTTTCTCCATGTAAAACTTTCTCACCATTTGAATTACGGAAATAGTTTGCAATTGATTTGGGGCTACCATTTGTAAAGTAGTCTTTTTGAACAAACGAGGGTTGGCATCCTATTAATAAAAGAAGTAACGCCCAAAACCATCGGGTAAAAGTCATCTGCATTTTTTTTCCATTTTACGAGTCTCTTTCTTTATCGGTTTTTTTTGAAAACTTTTAAGCTTTTTCTGCTCTAAGTTCCTTGGCTTTTTTAAATTGAAGGGATGAAAGAAAAATCAGATTTTTTAGTGGCTTTTTTTGCTTCTGGCAGAGGGTCAAACTTTAGAGCGGTACAGGATAGGATTGATGAGGGAGCCATTAGGGCTAAAACAAGTTTTTTATTGTCAAACAATAGTGCTTCCTATGCGATTGAGGTCGCGGCTTCAAAGAATATTTCGACGTATCATGTTAGCCTCAAAACAGAAGGGAACTCTCAAGGTGTCACAGACAAAATGCTTCAACTTTTAGAAGAGCATCAACCCGATCTGTTGGTTTTAGCGGGGTACATGAAGAGGGTACCCTCTGAAGTCATTGCAAAAATGAAGGGGCGAGTGTTAAACATTCACCCTGCTTTATTGCCTGCATTTGGAGGACAAGGTTGGTATGGAGAAAGAGTACACCAAGGTGTCATCGATAAGGGGTGCCAATATACGGGCATGACGGTTCATTTAGTTAATGGAGAGTACGATCAAGGGGACATCCTTTTGCAAGAGGTTGTGCCAGTGAGTGCGGAAGACACAGCAGAAAGTTTAGGCAAAAAAGTAATTCAAAAGGAGCACGGTAGCTTGTGGAAGGTTGTGCAAGGCTTTGCAGAAGGGACACTCTTTTTTAACTCCAAGGGGCTTCAGGGGCTTCCCTTATTCCGCAAACAAACAGAAATCGAGAAGGTCAATGCTTTATAAAGAACTTTGGGGATACGATGAAACATGGGTTAAAAATTACCCCTGCTTAGCTGGAGTCGATGAAGTGGGACGAGGACCTTTAGCAGGAAATGTCGTGGCGGCCTGTGTGATACTTGACTTAGAAAAACCTATAGAGGGTATTCAAGATTCTAAAAAAATTAAGGAAGCAAAGAGAGAAGAACTTTTTGAGATTATCCAAAAGGAGGCTTTTTTTGTTGGAGTGGGGCAATGCTCACCCAAAGAAATAGATCGATTAAATATTTTACAAGCTACTTTTTTAGCGATGAAGCGTGCGATTCAATCGGTTGAACAAAAGGGCGGTAAACCAGATATGATCTTAGTGGATGGAAATCATCGGATTCCTGAATTATTGCATCAGCAAGAGTGTCTAATTAAAGGGGATGGACGATCGGCTAGTATTGCAGCGGCTTCAATTATTGCAAAAGTCACAAGAGATAGGCAAATGAGAGAATTAGATAAGGAATATCCTGAATATGGTTTTTGTGATCATAAAGGCTATGGCTCCAAAAGGCACATTGCCGCGTTATTAGAACATGGTTTTATTCCTCAACACCGAAGAAGCTTTAAACCAAAAGCGTTGATTCAAACGGAACTTTTTACTTAAGTATTGTACACTCGCTCTATGGGAAAGATATTAAAAAACATTTTAAAACCTGCTATTGCTGTAGT
>CAZLBO010000374.1:0-2823 GCA_964557725.1 uncultured Bifidobacteriales bacterium
TAGTTACCATATACATTTTTGTATCATTCAAAGTAGTCCAACTTGATACATAAGCAAAATCATCTGTCTTAGCCTCTTTAGGACTCATTACTCTTAGTTTAGTTCCACCAAGAGCAGAAACAATGACAATATCCATTTCAGCTTGATTAGCTTTTGCAGAAGCAGAAAGATGTACACTGATATTATCCAAATCTACAGCCGTCCCCAAAGTTGCATGACCTTGTGCACCAACTTGAACAGTTGAAGAAGTCACAGTCGTTCCAGCAGCTTGAGAACAATCCTTACCATTAGTTACACTAAAAGCATGAGACTTAGTACTTTCTACTGACCCAGCTTTTGCCGTAATCTTCAAAGTATAATCACCAGTACAAGCCATTACATCCGTTTTAATTGTCAAGGCTAAATCATCTTTAATATCCACTGATTTTTTATCCCCAGCACCATTTGCAGAAGTTGTCACTTTTGTAAGATCGACATTTGCAATACTAGATGTTATCGCATAGGTAACAGTTAAAGCTCCATCACCTTTAATGGAACCATCTAAGGGAATATTTTGACCAGCAGGTACTGTCTTTGCATTATCACCAGCAAGTTCAATTGACACCTCATCATCATCACCACCAAGTACGCATCCACCAAAAAACAGAGATGCAAGAGCTGTTGCTCCAATTGTTATATTCTTCAGGTTCATATATCCTCCAATTTATTTTTAAAAAAACCTAAAATAGCTTAAGCTGTAATTTAGCATATTTAATGGAATAATAGCAACCGAAAATCAATTATTTTGCAATTACCTCACTTAGGGTGGCCTCTCTCCCTAGAGATTTCTCCATCCTTGGAACCCTTGTAAAATTCTTCTGCTTAAAAATGCCGTCCTTGGCTCTTCTATTATGATAAATATCGGGAGTTAACAGAAATTTCTTGAGCCCTTTATGACAAAAAAGACTATTCTGGGTACAACTGCTTTTCTGCGGCCTCAATTTCATTGCGATTAGCCATTTCTCTTAAAGTCGTTAGGGAATCTCCCCCTATCTTAAGAAAAGCTTTAATTGCGTTTTCACGCACCAAAGGATGTTTATCCTGCAAGCAAGTACTCAACAAAGCCAAATACTCATAATCCGTGTCATTAAACAGCTCCCCCATAACCCAACACGCACTCGTCCGCATTAAATAATCTTCAGGATCCTCCGCCATATTTTGCATGGACTTATAAATATCATAATGCCCCAAGTTCCAAAGTGCCTTAAGTACATTTCCCCTGACCCTATTGTTAGGGTGATCCATATATTTAACCAATAAAATCGCCTGCTGAGGGCGCTGAATGGATTCAATGGTTTCTACGGTATTTGCCACCACTCGATTATCCGTGTCCTTGAGCATCTTAATAATCAGGGTCATGTCTTTTCGGTCTACAAGCTCTTTCATCAGTGAAATTGCCGTGGCTCTCACTTTTTCACTTCTATCGGTCACTAATTCTTCTAACAATTCACGAGTTCTGGGGTTAGTACCCATTAAACCTAAAATACAGATTGCGTGTAAGCGAATTTCATTATTTTCAGACTTCAAATCATCCGCAATAGCATTGACCACTTGAGGGTCCATGCCCCCCATCAGCTTCGCCAAACTCTTGCACATGCTGGGCTTCAAACTTTGATAGTTTTTAATCAGATTAGTACGGATAATATGAGAAGCCACCTTAACAGCCGTTTGCTTTAGCTTAGGATGACTACAAGCCTGAAAGTACCCCATCACCAATTTAAGTTCGCTTAAAGTCCCCGATTTATACAGAAAGACCAACGTGTGAGATTGAACCTTTACATCAGAACCCTTTAATGCTTTGCAAATCTCACCTTGATTCATACAAAAATCTTTTCTAGTTCCTTTACCCCTTTCGGAGTCGCATAAACGAGAACCCTATCTCCTTCTTGTAATACCGTCTCACCCGTAGGCACATCCGCCTCTCCCGACTCTTTTTGAACCCCTCCAATAATGGCGGTTTGGGGAAAAAAATCCTTAAACTCCTGACAACCCAGTTCAATTCCTTTTACTATTGTATTATTAGTTATCCTAAATTCAATAGCTTCAATTTTTTCTTCTGATAATTCAGAAACCGAAACCACCTCGCCACGGCGTACAAATTGTAAAATGCGATTAATTGTCAATAATCGAGTAGAAATCACTGAATCCACGTCCAAAGCCCCAATTAAGGGAACATAAGCCTGTTTAGTAACCAGTGCAAGTGACTTTTTTGCTCCTAGCTGTTTAGCCAAAATACAGGACAATAAGTTTGCCTCCTCCTCCTCTGTAACAGCCACAAAAAGATCCGCATGTTCAATGCCTTCTCCCTCTAAAATGGAAGAATCGGTACCTTCTCCATGTAAAACCAACACTTTTTTTAACTCAAAGGCCATTTCCTGACTGCGAGTGCGAGAGGGTTCTAATATTCTTGCTTCTATTTTGGTTAACTCAAGCTTCTTGGTCAAATTAAAGCCAATGGTGCTTCCCCCAAAAATAAAGACATTCTCTAACTTTTTAGCTTCAAACCCTAAATCCGAAACCAAGTTTCCCATATGGTCACTTTTAGACACCAAATAAATTTTATCGCCTTCCTGAAAGGTGCCCTCCCATCCAATGGGAATAAAACTCTCATCCTCTCTTACAATTCCCACAATGTTAAAGGGCCATTGGGTTAATTTCTTAATTTCCAGTAAGTTTTTGCCAATCAACAAAGCATCATTGGGAATCACCATCCCTATCACTTCCATTTTTTTACTAAAAAAGGTGGAAACCCATTTATGGATTATTCCGTTCCAGAAGCAGTCA
>CAZLBO010000375.1:0-2823 GCA_964557725.1 uncultured Bifidobacteriales bacterium
CAATTTAAGAGCCTTATTTCTAAGGTAAAACAAAAAGTGCTAGTAGGCACTACATTCTATTTTAAATAATACCTTTTTAAGGTAAAGCTCTAATGCCCACACACTTTTTAGTGCTTCTCACGCCACATTTTTTGCGTTGGGAAAGCCAGTTCCAAGCAGGCTCGACTTCATCCTTGACCCAAGTTTTGTCATGACAGCAGTGACCGCTACATTTGGCTTCATTAAAATCTACAGAGATTGTTCTTTCTTTCAAAAATTCCTGTAAATTAAGGGCTGAATTATAAAGAAAATCATCTTTTGCTACATAGATACGAGCATCAAATTTACACTCAGGGCGGGGGGGTTCTACATCAGAAAGGCCTTTTCCTGTGACCCAGCCTCCTCCTCCGCAGCTAAAATTAATTGCAGCAAAGGTATCATGAAAAAGTAATCCAACTGTTCCGAGAAATTCTGTTCCTCCAGAATAACCTGTGGCGTAAATGCGACTGACATCCACAGAGTACTTTGAGCCTACATCGTCTAATACATTGCGGATAAACTCAACTTTTGTATCAAAATCAATGCCCCAGCGATCCCATTTTGTGGTGTCATCTATGACTAATGTTGGTGCCTTGGGGAGTACCATGATAAAATCTTGCTTTGATTCCCAAAAAGATTGCCAAATACTTTGAACATTACGAGGGTGGCCTTCATCGCCATGTAATACAAGTAAGAGAGGGAGAGGTTTGTTTGAAACGGGGGCACCTATCATATAATAATTTTCACCTATATCTACTCGAACAATTTTGTTACTCATGGGGCCACCTGTCCCACAGGTACTTCCTTCTTTTCCTGTGCCTGAGGTGTCAGGGTTAGGCGCAAGGACAACTTGAATATCACTGCCATTGTTGACCGTTAAGCCTTTTCGTTTGTATCCATCCTTTTCAAAGGCTATGGTTACAGGATAAACGGCTTGTTTTTTAAGAGGCGAAGAAGAAAAACTACTTATTTGAGAGATAGATAATAATAATGGTTGTTCTGTATTTACCCATTTGAAGGAAAATTTCGCCTTTTCATTTGTAATCACAAGAAAATACAAACCATGCTCAATTGTAGGCAGTGAAAATTGGCATTGCTGATCAGAGCAGTTTGTTTTTGATTCCCATAAGGTAACCCCTTGAAGGTTGGATAGACGGGCACGAGTATGTCCTGTAAGCCCTGATAAGTTTAAAACTTTATCGAGAGAAATTTCGACGTTCCATTTTTTACTTTTGGGAAGTATTGAAGTTGTGGATACAGGTAAAACAAATCGACCTTGAGCGTTTGTGTATACTTTTTTTGCGGGATATTGAGTTTCAGCCACACTGACATTCTCCAGAACTTTACCTGTGATAAAATCCTTAACAGTCCCTGTTACGTTGGAAAAGGTATAAGTGGACAAAACGAGTAGAAAAGCAAGCATCACTTTGAAATGATTGTGCTTATTTAGTTTATGAGTGAAATTTGATTTTTGAGTCATAGTAAGAGCCCCTTCTCAATTAATGATACTTCAATGTAACACTTTTTATATCGAAGGATAGATTTTTATTTTTTTATTGAGAAAAACCTTGGAACCTATCCATTAAAATCGTTAGTCACTAATTTTACAGACTTCGCAACCAAAGGCTAAGCTATGCATCCAGCATCCAACGCAAAAGCCTAAAACGGCCTCAAGCCAAGTAAGCAAAAAGCAAACGCCTAATACGCTGAGTAGCCAAGGGTTGGATAAATCGAGTAATCGGAAGGTAAAACAAGTGATTCCCATCACCGCTCCTAAAGTCCATGCAAAGCGTTTGGGTTTAATGGGCTTCCATACAGGGCGAAATTTTAGGGTCATCCAAGTTCCAATTAAACCTGAAGGACTAAGGGGAGTTAACCCAAAAAGGGCTGCAACAGTCATGTCAAAAATAACATAGGGCCCAACGTAAAGAACAGGATCCCATTCGGGTTTAACAATTAAAAGAAAGATGGTGAGAGAAGACAGCATATTGAGGAGGCCTGCTCGTGCTCTAGTAGCCGTTTCATTAATCCGTAAGTCGCACTCGCCCTCAATAGATTGCCCCATGGCAAATAGGGGGGTAGTGAAAAAGGTATGGTGTTTTTTAAGTTCTGTAGTAGTGGTCATAAGGGTTTCCTTGTCTAAGTACATATTATAATAAAAAAAAGGATTTGTGGGTGACTTTGTGATACTTTCAGTTGCTTGTCAGGGCTCCTTGCAGTAGATTAAGAACATGAAAAATCTAAAGTTATTTTTTTGGGTCTGGATGCTTATGGCTCCGTTATGGGCTCAAAGTATATCGGGTGTTATTTTAGACGCTTCAAGTAATGTTCCATTGTCACAAGTTAAAGTTTCTCTTGATAGTGCTCAATTTACTTGGTCAAAAAAGGATGGTTCTTATCTTTTAAATACTCAAAACGTAGGATTGCTAAAAGGAAGAGTCTCTTCACAAATTTATTGGAATACTCAACACAACCAATTTAATTGGACGGTTGATTTTGTTCCAGTAAATATTAAAGTATTAAGCGTTAACGGAAAAATTGTAGAAACAAAAAATAGGCATGATTTAAACGGAAAAAGAGAATACCGATATTTGCCTTCTTCCAATGGTGTTTTCTTTTTAAGTATTGTAACTAAGGACATTACGTCCCTTTTTCGTATGACCAAGATAGGGGGTTATGTCAATGTATCAAAAGTTTATCCAATTTCTGCAAAACCTTTACCAGGTGCAACCGCACTTACTAAAAGAGCTGCAATTTATTATTTGACTTTTGAAAAAGGCAATTATGTAACTGTTCGAAAAAACT
>CAZLBO010000376.1:0-2815 GCA_964557725.1 uncultured Bifidobacteriales bacterium
TTTGCCACCAGGCCCAATTAAAGTGGTATGTAGAGATTGGTACCGATTAGCCTTAGGCGCAGCGATAAAATCTTTAAACCTCGCCTGAAGAGGCATCCATAATTGATGTACATGTCCAAGAGTCGCATAACAACTACTTATATCCTCGCAAATAACACGCAACGCAAAAAGATCGTATAAATCTTCAAACTTACAATTTCGGCTTTGTATTTTTTTGTAAATACTGTACAAGTGTTTTGGCCTTCCGTAAACCTTTACCTCAATGCCCGCCTCTTCTAAAAGTTTTTTAATAGGAGGCACTAAAGAACGAATATAAGCCTCTCGTTCCTCTCGTTTTTCAACCACCTTCCCCACTATAAATTTATAAGCGTCTTCATTTAAATTTCTAAAGGAAAGATCTTCTAACTCCATCCTTATTTTAGATAAACCAAATCGATGAGCAAGGGGAGCATAGACTTCTATGGTTTCTGCGGAAATTAGCTTTTTCTTTTCTTCTCGCATATAACCCAGTGTTCTCATGTTATGCAATCGATCTGCAAATTTTATCATGATCACTCTAAAGTCTTCTGCCATAGAGAGTAGCATTTTTCTAAAGGTTTTCGCCTGTTGTTCTACCCTTGTCTTAGTTTGAATGGCCGATATTTTTGTTACCCCTTCTACAAGAAAGGCCACTTCTCGACTAAACTCTGTTTCTAAATCTTCATAGGTCACTTCTGTATCTTCAATTACATCGTGCAACAACCCTGCTACAATCGTCACATTGTCCATGTTAAAATCAGCCAATAATTTGGCGACTTCAAAGGGATGCTCAATGTAGGGCATACCCGATTTACGGTATTGATTTTTATGTGCTAAAATAGAAAACTCAACCGCTCGACCAATAAGCTCTTTATCAGCCCCTTTCACACGGGATTCTATATATTTTAACAGAGTTTCCTTCGCTCTATCCACATGGCTTTTTACTTCGGAGGAGTTTACATTTTCTGTCATCCTCACAATATAGTGACTCTGTGAATAATCCTAAAGGGGCACTAACCTATGTCTTTTTTCTTAGGAGAAGTTTATCCGAAAACCTTTTGGCTTTGCGGTAAAGGCCTTTTCTCCACTTAAGGTTATTGAAATGCGTAGACGCAAACCGTTGTTGCCAAAGAGGCAATTCTACTTTAAGCCATTTCAAATCCAACCCCGCAGGGTGTGTATAAAGCTTGTCTTTAGGCAAGATAACCACAGGCAAAGGCCCTTCGCATTTTAATAACTTTAACAAGTCCTTATTACCTACTTTTAAACAACCAAGTGTAGGGCTTAACCTTTGGCTTTGATTAGGGCCGTGAATCCATATTCCGCCCCCAGTTTTACCTTTTAAACGGTCTTGTGCGTTGGGGTAATTAAGCGAAAAAACTAAAGCTCCAAAGCGAGGCCCTCTTCTTTTTCCTGGAAAAATATTATTCACCCAATAATTTCCCTCAGGTGTTTTTTTATCCCCTAGCCTTTGCTTATTGCCTAAGTTCTTTCCGTATCCCATGGGAAAGGATAACTTCTTTATCCATTCCACTCCATCGAATTGATAAACATTAAAACTCTTAACCGCTTTTGCTACTACCCATAAATACTGCCCTTTGGGGATTTTTGCTTGTCTGACCTTATTGGGGGGAGGCGCCTTTACCTTTTTCAATAATTCAAAATTAGAAAAGGCGTCTCTCGCCCCTAATTCTTCTAATGAAATACCATAATGTAAGTTAGAATGACTCAGCATCACTAACATCGCTAAAGTCGAAAATATGGGAGCGATTGATTTTTTAAAAGATCGGCTTTTTTCTGCTTTCGCAGAAAAGCACCACTCTTCAGAGCCAACCCTACACACGCTGTTTAACCGATATATACATCTTCCATATCAGGACTCAAGCCTTCTAGCTGTTTGACCCGACTGGGGTGTTGTAGTTTGTTTAAAGCTTTCGATTCAATTTGTCTTACTCTTTCTCGTGAAATTTTAAAACGATCGCCAATTTCTTTTAGAGTCTTAATCTGACCATCATCTAGGCCAAATCGCATTCGAACAATGTCTTTCTCTTTTTCCTCTAAAGAATCTAAGACCATGTCTATCTGCCCTCTTAACCTTCTCATATTCGCAATTTGAGAAGGGCGTTCGGCACTCTTATCTTCAATAAATTCTGAAATCGTATTAAACTCATCTCCACTGATATAACTATCGAGGGAAATGGGGTCTTGAGAAACATCAATGGCTAAGCGTACCTTTTTAACGGAACACCCTACAATTTTGGCTACTTCTTCTGGAGTCGCTTCTTTGCCTGTGCGCTGTTGAATTTCTCGGTAAGTTCTCATCACTTTTCGAGCGACATCTAACATGTTTGCAGGAATACGAATAGTTTTTGCTTTATCTGCAATGGCTCTTGTAATTGATTGTTTAATCCACCATGTTGCATAAGTCGAGAATTTATAACCCTTAGTATAATCAAAGTTCTCTACCGCTCTAATTAATCCACTGTTTCCCTCTTGCACTAAATCAATAAGCTCAAGTCCTTTAGAGGCATAACGTTTAGCGATGCTCACCACTAAGCGAACATTTGCTTCAATCAGTTCTTCTTTCGCACGTTCTCTTACATTTTCCCATTGACGTAATTTTTTCAGTTTATTTAAATCACTTTCGGAATTAGTAATATCATTTTTAAATTTAAAGACCAATCGATCGACTTGCTTATGTGACATTCTCAAATCAATAATTAAAGTCACAATTTCATTATCTATTTTATTGATTTCTACTGCTAGATTTTGAATTTCTTTGCTGTTCTCATTAATA
>CAZLBO010000377.1:0-2796 GCA_964557725.1 uncultured Bifidobacteriales bacterium
TTTAAAATTTCTTGTTTCAGGTTTAAAGAGTATGGATTTAAATAGGAAAAGTAAGCTTAACTTCCTCATTTTGTGCAACACTTTGCACAGACACTATCCGTTTTCTACTTTACACCAACAACATTCAATTGGCACCATTTATGCGTATGAGGAATATATGAAAAAAATCTTAATAATTACCGCAATCTTAATCGGACTATCCCAAGGCAATTCCACGTCGGTTCTCACTCAAACGAATTCAACTGAGAAATCTCATAAAAGAACACGCCAACCTATTAATTTTCAAAAACAACTTATTTATAGTACAGGAATTGGGCTTGGAGCAGCGGTACTAACAGGAGGAGTTGTGAGCTTCCTTTCCATGACTAGCTGTGAAGGAGGTTGGGACTGTATTGGTGCTGTTCTTATCACTGTTCTTGCTACAGAGGCCGCATACGGAATTGGTACAGCTACAGGAACTATTATTGGCTCTGATGACAAACTAACTACTGGTGGGAAAATAGGCTCATTTCTTGGAAGTGGATTAGGATTAACCACCAGTTTCTGGCTGATAAGTAATTCTAACATAAGTACTAATTCTTCACTTTATCTGTCCTTAGTATCTAATATCATACTTCCCCCACTCTTTTCCACCATAATGAGTCGAATAGGAGTCAAGCAAACAGGAAACCAAAGCCTGTATAGTTTTTCTAATTCTTCTTTTGGTGTTCCCAAATTAAACATCGGCATTTTAGGAGGTGGAAAAGGCTATCAAGCCTCCGCAGTCTTATTGTCATTTTAATTTTTTAGCGTTATAAAGCTTTTAATTCTCCTAATTGTTCTTTATCAATCTCCAAAAATTCTATCCCTAAACCCGGACGCATCATAGCATTGCCCCATGGAACAATCCTTCTGATAACCCCAACAACAGAATTTTGGTTCTTTAATTCTTTAAAAACGAGAGAGATCTTAGAGCCTAACTCATATTTTTGGGAATAGTAAACAAAACAACCATTAACTGATACATCAATAGTTGTCGATTGAAATAAAGAACAATTTTCGTCTTTATTCTCGTTTAAACACGAAACATTAAAATTTATACTTTTTCTAATAAAGGCTCTCATTTTTCTTCCTGGAAACTTTGCGCAGATCTCATTGATAAAACAATTTAATGAACTGTCTCCTGTAGTTGCTCCCATTATCATGGTCGTTATCTTTTCTGTTTTAACGTTTCTTTTAATATAAAGAGTGGGATAAATATCTTGTACCTCATTTGCATATTCATGTTCTTCAGTGGTTAATCTTAACTTAGTTCGCACATCAACAATCAAACCATGATGTTCATATTGTATTAACTTCTCTTGTAAATCAGACCACCCACTGGCCGCACTTATTTCCACATCAAAAGGCAAAAGTTTTTCTAAATACTTTGCAGTAGATTCAGTATCTTTACATACGACAGCTAACCGAATTTTCAACTATTTACTCCCTAAAGGTGTCCACTTACATTCTCTGCCTTTTTTATTGCACAAGCAACTAGGAAGTATAAGAAAGATGCTTGGTTGCGAAGTTTGAGGGTGACAATTAAAGACAATATTGGTCTTGTCTCTTTAGCTAATGATAGATTAGAAATTTCACCTAATTACAAAAGGAAAGCATTTCCAAGAATAAAGCACCGTCCCGATTATCCAGCTATTAAAATCACTCGACGGGGAGTAAACCACAGCATGCAAGGGAAAAAAGTGGGAACTTTATTGATCAATATGATCAAAAACTTTTTTTTAGTTCAAAACCGAACAGGATGCAGATTCGTAACCGTAGACGCTTATCAAAAAGCCATTGCTTTTTCGCCATAAAAAAATACACCAAGCAGGACTTGAACCTGCGACCAACGGTTTAGAAAACCGTTGCTCTATCCAGCTGAGCTATTGGTGCATATTTTTCGCTAAAGTAAGAAAAAGGGGCTTATTTTGTACCCTATCTCAGCAACTTTTAGTTAAAAATTCTAGTGGAAAAGAAAAACAGGGTGAAAATCGTACCTTTCTAAAAAAAATAATTAAGGGTAAGTGAGCTTCTCTAGCCAATTCGCCACTCAATACTTAGTTTTGTTCTCGTTCTAAACTAGGGTCAATGTACTTTTACTCGACCCTTTTCACCCCACCTAGGAGTTAAAGTGGATACAAGTATAATTTATATTGTAGGCATAGTAATTGTTGCCTATTTCTTATTGATTAAGCCTCAGCAAAAAGAAAAAAAAGCGTTTCAGAAAATGCTAGATGGCATGAAAAAAGGAGACAAAGTCATAACCACTAGTGGGATATATGCCGAAATCAGCGCACTTAAAGACGGTGATATGGTTACTTTAAAGGTTGCCGACGGAGTTAAAATTGATTTTTCAAAAAGCTCTATCGCTAAAATTCTCAACAAAAAAGATTAAGAAAAAATGAAGACCCTCCCCATTTTAAAATACGGTCAACGGATACTGAGAGGCACGGCACAGCCTGTAGGTATCGTGGATTCTAAAATGGCGGAACTGGCTCAACAAATGTTAGAGACTATGTATAATGCCCCCGGAATAGGCTTAGCAGCCCCTCAGGTGGGGCATCTTATTCAATTAATTGTGGTTGATATAAGAGAGAATGACGAAAAGGACCCCTATATTCTTTTTAACCCTGAAATCATCAAATCTGAAGGGGAGTGTATTTATGAGGAAGGCTGTCTTTCCTTCCCCGGAATTTTTGCCAATGTCACTCGACCGGAGATAATTAGTGTTAAAGCCGTCAATGAAAAGGGAGAACCTATAATATTCCAAGGCCT
>CAZLBO010000378.1:0-2792 GCA_964557725.1 uncultured Bifidobacteriales bacterium
TTTTTTTTTCCAGCAGAAAACGGCATTCGATTTCTGAAGGTTGATTGAGTTTAGGAGTTTGCTCTTCCGAACTCTAATATTAGCTGAACTTTTTTTTTGTTTTATTTTCAACAATTTTGACACTATCCAAAATATCCGTCGAGAGCCTATTCGACAGTTTATCGTCATAGGTCAATTTGGTGTTGATCGGGTCCGATTTTAATTGGTTTTTTGTTAAAGCACGAGATTGCTTCACACTATAACTTTTAACCTCTAAATCTTGGTTATTTCTTATTACTTGATTGATATAATCATCAAGAGTTAAAAAGAGTTCTTCTTTTCCATTACAAAAAGTAATGCACAATAACAAAACAAAAAAGCAGAAGGGACGTTTAAAACTCATAACCAATACTTATAACTCAAGTAATCTCTCACCTTAGCAAATAACCCATAAAGCAATGATTCCTTTTCCATTTTCACCTTTCCCCAACCCGTCATACCAGGCTTTAATTCAGGGTAAGCTTCTTCCAGCTTAATTAATACAGGATAATAGACTTCTTCTTCATTCTCTACGGTTTCATAGGTTATTTGTTTTACCCTTCCTTTAAATACTTTACTAGGGTATGCCGGAACTCTAAAAAACAATGTTTGGCCAGGCTCTATCTTAAAAATTTCTTTTTCCGAAACCAGCCATTCTAAAGTACTGTTTCCCTTCGCTAAAATCTCTACTAGCTCATCGCCTTTTTTAAAACGACGGTCTTTTAAATTATAAATTTCTTCATTTATAAAATACCCGTCCACTGGGGATTTTACTTCCGAATCTTTTAATTTTCTCTTTGTACTTTCTATGGCAAGTAACGCCTGTTGCTCTTCAATTTTTTTAAGGTGAAGTTCTGAATACTTGGACTCTAACTTGAGAGAAGCTATCGCTTGTTTGAGTGTTTCTCGTTTACTTTTTTGTTTTTCTAATGTTTGTTCTAAATCTTCTGTATCAAAAAAAATCAATACATCACCCTTTTTTATCTCCTCTTTTTGGGAAGTGACTTCTTTTACCTGACCCTCTACGGAAGTGTACAATAAGTACTTTTGACTGGGTTTTATTTCAATTTTCCCCGCTATTTTTTGTAGGGGCTTAATAACCCCTAGCAATCCGAATAAGCTGACTAAT
Organism: uncultured Bifidobacteriales bacterium; assembly: GCA_964557725.1. Lineage (GTDB taxonomy): Bacteria > Fibrobacterota > Fibrobacteria > UBA11236 > JADFYW01 > CAZLBO01. The sequence continues at coordinate 1,148 of CAZLBO010000378.1, forward strand.
AGTGAAAATATAATCAGGTATTTTTTAAGGGGCACTTGTTTTGCCTTGTTCCAAGCCTCCCAAACCGAGACTTTAGGAACAGAATGGTAAAGCTGGGCGTTTCTCAAAGCCACCGTCAGCATGTTTTTTAAAATACCAATACGCTCTGTTTGATCCCCTGAAATCAAATGTTCTTTTTTTGATTCCATCATAAAGACGCCCAAATCGGACTCTTCATCAAACAATCGATAAACAGCTAAGGAACCCTGATGGTACCTTTCTAAATACTCCACTATATGAGGCTCTCGATTCTCACCCTTTTGATACTTCTTACCCATAGGGGTATAAAAATCTTCGCCCTTTTTTTGAATCCCTGTCAAAAGCTCTTTTAAATAAAGCGTGTCTTTATCTGTGGAATCCACTTTTGATTGACCCGAGATAGCAGCAATTTTCAACTCCCCTTGATCAATTAACCCGATAACAGCTCGGTCATAAGCTATCAACTTTGAACAAAGATTCACCACACTTAACATACACCCTTCTAAATCTAAGGTGCTTGTGATTTCCTTGGATATATCCAACATAATGGATAATTCTTGTACCTTTTTTTCACTCGCACGCAACCGTGCATTCACAATAGGCGTGGCACTCCCTTGGCAGAGCAATTTTAACAAACTCAAATCATGGTGATTAAATTTTCCATTTTTGGTTTTTTTATTTAAAAGCTGAAGTGCCCCAATCGCTTTATTCTCTACTATCAAAGGAGCACAAATCATTGAACGAGTTTCAAAACCTGTTTTTTTGTCTACGGATTGAGAGAATTTTTTATCTTCATGAGTATCATAAACTGTTTGGCATTCTCCCGATTGAATCACATACCCAACCACTCCTACGCCCTCTTCTAACCTTAAGTTTAATACTTTACTTTTAGTAGGGCCTTCTGCCACATGACAGACATTCTCATGGCTTCCGTCATCATTTAACCACAGAGAACCCGCTTCTGCTCCTACCTCTTTAAGCACCGTAACAAATACTTTTTCCATTAGCTCATTGAGGTTTGTAGTTGAGTTACATATTTCAACGAGTTCAGAAATAACCTCTAAACGTCTCAGCTTTTCAGCAATTTCTTCTGAAATTCCCCCATGAGGTAAAACGCCTTTAGTTGCTTCCGCCAAAACTGAGGCTGTACTCGCTGTTTGTCTTCTCAACGCAATTCTCCAATAGGAATTTTGTGGTTTGCACTTTATTTAATTCTAAACCCATTATCTCATTTTTGAGGAGAAAATCAATCATTTCTCGTGTATCCACTTTTTTGAAAAGGAAATAACCGAATGGAAAGGGAAGCACAAAATTACCTCTGGATTCCTTCCCTCTAAAAAGATTAAGATTTTAAAGATGGCGCAACCTAAATTAAGATCTGATTTAAATATCACGAGACAAGTCCAACGAGACGGCACCTACTATGTGATAAAAGACCCTGTCAGTCAGGAGTATTACCGCTTTCCCGAAGAGGAATTTTACATTATTGAGCTTTTTGATGGACAAAGAGACGTTAAACAAATATTAGACCTCTTCACAAAAAAGCACCCCGATATTGAAGTGGAGCTTGAAGTGATACGAGAATTCCACCATTCTTTAGATAAAATTCATTTACTTGAAAAATCAC
>CAZLBO010000379.1:0-2781 GCA_964557725.1 uncultured Bifidobacteriales bacterium
ATAGAAGACCTTCCGAGATGTCAGGGGGACAACAACAGAGGGTGGCGGTGGCAAGAGCCTTGGCCTCAAAGCCCTCATTTGTATTAGCCGATGAACCTACAGCCAATTTAGATACGGAGTCAACTAATAATTTGTTAGATATCATGGCAAATTTGAATCGGGAAGAGGGGACTACTTTTTTGTTTTCAACTCATGATCAACGGGTGATTAACCGAGCAAGAAGGGTGATTACCATGGAAGATGGAAAGATTGTAAAAGATGAGATTATCAAAAAATAACTATTTATATGGGGGAATTTTATTTCTCTTCGTTGTTTTTTCTCAAGGGAGTGATCAGGCGCTTTCTGGATATGTCAAAAATGTGAGTACTTTATCGACTCTTGATTTTAATCGTTACAGTAACTTCAATTACTTACATAATCGTTTAAATTACAGGGTTGATATGACAAGCTCTTGGCAGGGGGCATTAGAGATTAGAAATAGGTTGTTTTATGGAGATAACATCAATCCTAATGGGTTATTTACCTCCTCATTAGAGGCTTCAGAAAAGCCCCTAGCAATGTCCAAAGCTCTTGTAGATAAAGAGAATATTCTTTTATTTTCAGAAGTGGATAGGGCTTATATCAGAGGAAATATTCAAGATATGGAAATTACCATTGGACGACAACGAATCAATTGGGGGGTTAATTTAGCTTGGACTCCTAATGATTTATTTAATGTTTACAATTACACTGATTTTGAGTATTCGGAAAGAGCAGGTACAGATGGGGTAAAAGTTGAATATTACCTTTCGGAATTATCCAGTATACAATGGGCTTTTAATATTCCTAAAAAAAGAGACTCTCTTATTGTCGCCGCACTTTATAAATGGAACCAGTGGAATTATGATATTCAAATTCTTTTGGGAAATTACCATAAAGATGGAGTGCTGGGAATGGGATGGGCAGGCAACTTGTATAATGGAGGATTGAAAGGAGAGCTTTCTTGGTTTGAGCCCCATGAGAATAGGTTTAAGAAGAAGGGAGTGGTAACAGGTGCCGTTTCCTTAGATTATTTTTTTGAAAAGCCTTTTTATATACTGGGGAGTTTTCTTTTTAATTCTCAAGGTGCAAAAAATCAGAAGGAGCTTTCTAAAAATTATCTTGCACAAAGTTTATCCCCTAAAAACTTAATGCCTACACGCTACAACTTACTTTTACAAGGGAATTGGATGGCGACTCCTTTGTGGGTGATGGACTTATCCACTATTTATACCCTAGGTGTTCATGGCATATATGTATTACCCTCTCTTTCTTATTCCTTGAGTGAAAACGGGAGTCTTTCATTATTGTATCAAGGGTGGTTTAGCCTATCTAATGATATTGCTGTACTTCAGAGTAGTGGAAATATACTGATCAGTTTTAATTTTTAGTTATGCTCTAAAAGTATTGTTGTCAAATTGCCTGATTATGACTTTATGTCAAAAAGAGATGTGCTGATAGGTGAAAAATGCCAGTGAACGCCCTTAATAATACGGCACAGTATTTGCACTCTTTATGTATAGAAAGAGGAGCAACAAGGAGGCTATCATGGTTGAGAATGAGAAAAGACACAGCATATTCCGGGTAATGGAAGAAGAACATGAATCACTTAAAACAGTGTATTTAATTGTTCAATCTAAAATCAAAAAACTAGTTCCGGGTCAATTGCAGCTTAATCAAAAAGAAGAATTAGAGTTTTTGTTTAATTATTATCAAAAACGTTTGGCTTTTCATTTTGATATTGAAGAGAGCATAGGGGTTCTCAATGATATTTGGGAACGGGAACCTTATTTTACGGAAAAGGTTATTGCGTTAAGAAAGGAACACAGTGATTTAGTCGAAGAACTCGCAAGGGTTTTTGACTTCTTAAAAGTGGGAAACTTAGATAGTAAAGAAGTTATCGATAAATTGAATGTTTTTTTTGAAACATTTGTCGAGAATCTTAAAGCCCATGAAGAAAGAGAAACAACGCTTGTCTTAAAGGCTGTGAATACAGACTTTGGAGAGAGTGATTAAATATTTAACAAAGGAGGCTTGCGATGCCAGCACTTGAAGCATTTAATCAGTTGATGGGGGAGTTGAAAAATACCGAGGATCAATCACTGCCATCAGAAGTAAAAGAAAAATTAACGGAGATTTTTAAAGCCTTGCCCAAGGAGGAGGAGAGGGTCAATCACCATGAATTACGAACGGAATTACTTGAAATAGTCGAGAAATTTGAGGTAGAACATCAGGGCATCACCGATTTTGTGAATGTCTTGAGCAATATGGGGGTGTAGAGAGGGGGCTTCTTTGCCAGTTCGCCATTTATATGTCGATATGGCAGGTTTTGGAGCTGGATTAGTTGTAAACTCAAGTGGTAATCAACGAACTATACCATTTTAAAGGAAAAAAAATATTGGAACGAGTATTGCTTATGTATAGAAAAAAAGAAAGGATATCTAGATGAAAAAAATAACTGCTTTATTGCTAACCTTTTCCATGTTTGGTTTTCAAGCTTATGCGGAAGAGTCAAATACTAAAATTTCGGGACAAGTTCGATCACGATCGATGTTATCGAAAGAAATTTTAAAAGGGTCTGAATCTCCAGTGACCCATCAATTGAGATCAAGACTGGCTATTACTTCACAACCAGGTGAAAATGTTACGATTCGTATCGAAGCTCAAGACTCTCGTTTTTTTGGAAGCGTTGCCCCGAAGAAAGAGAATAAGTTTCATACCTCTACTATTGGAAGTGATAATAACTTAGGGATTCACCAAGC
>CAZLBO010000380.1:0-2777 GCA_964557725.1 uncultured Bifidobacteriales bacterium
TTCTGCCATGGCAGGTCACGGCATTTATGATTTACTCGACCGAGTAGTAGCAGATATGCCCACCCTCTCTCGATCCAAACGGAAACCAGAGGATGATGGAATTAAAGTTGCGATTCTCGGACGGCCTAATGCCGGCAAAAGTACCTTGATGAATCAAATTTTAGGGGAAAACCGAGTGATAGTTTCTCCCACTGCAGGCACTACCCGTGATGCTATTGATTCCGAATTTATCTATAAAAAAACAAAGATGACTTTAACAGATACGGCTGGTTTAAGAAAGAAAGCACGTGTCAAAGATGATGTTGAGTATTACTCTAACCTCCGTGCCATTGAGTCTATCCGCAGAAGTGATGTATGTATACTCCTTTTAGACAGTACCCGAGGGTTAGAAGTTCAAGACCTTAAAATTGCCACTCTCATACATGATGCAGGTAAAGGGTTTATTGTAGTTCTTAATAAATGGGATTTAGTGGAACCAGATTCTAAAACCTACGATCTCACAATTAAAGCGATTGATGAGAAGGTACGAGAACTCGAATGGGTGACTAAAATTTCTATTTCTGGTTTAAAAGGCAAGCGTGTCCATCGGCTTCTCGATCTTATTTTAGAGGTCAATAAACGCATGCAAACCATTTTTGGCCGTGAACGTGTCATCGACTATTTTAAAGAATCCATTGCCAAGCATCCTCACCCCCGTTCTACTAAGGGAGCGGTTAATTTGGACAAATGTTGTCAGGTAATGGTTAAGCCTCCTGCTTTAGCCATTCAAGTCAGTCGTCCTGAATTGGTGGAAGAGAGTTACATCCGATACTTAAGAAGATGCGCATATGATACTTTTGAATTAGGAGGTGTGCCGTTAAGAATTTACTTTCGACGTACTCTTAAATTAAGAACGGATGAGGAACTAGGGGAATATGTACAAATGATAGAAGAAAACACCCCTCTCCCCTCTATTGACGCTGAGGCTTCTGATGAAACCAAAAAAGAGGAAGAAAAAACAACTCCAAATGAGGAAGTAAAGGATTCACAGGTAGAATAACATGAGCTGGGTTCTCTTATTTGCAGGAGCTTATCTATTAGGAGCCATCCCCACAGGGGTTTGGGTTTCTCGATTATTCTATCAAATGGATATCCGCAAACAGGGGAGTTTAAACTCAGGACTCACTAATATCTACCGTGTTTTAGGCATAAAGGCTGCCATCCCCGTAGCCATTGTTGATTTAGGCAAAGGAATTTTAGCCACATGGCTGGGAACTTTACTGATTCAAGATTCCATAAGCATACAAACCCTTTGTTTACTCACAGGCTTTACAGCGGTGATAGGTCATTCCTTTACTGTATTTGCAGGCTTTAAAGGGGGTAAAGGTGTTTTAACTGCCTTGGGAGTTTATGTTGTCTTAATCCATTACTACGCACTTATTCCTTTTGGCATTTGGGTGCTTGTCCTTACTTTAAGTGGATATGTTAGTTTAGCTTCTATGATAGCGGCGCTTTCTTTATTTTTAGTGACCTTGTATCATCACATTGTTTTAGGAAATACAGATTCACTGGTGATGTTAATCTGTACATCCTTCTTATCCGCCTTTATTATTTACCGACATAGGGGAAACATCCGTCGGTTATTGGCAGGAGAAGAAAACGGTTTTGGGAAAAAGAAGAAGTAGGAGCAAACCCAAGAGAAGGAGGCTGACATGTATAGTATTAAAGAAAAGAAAAAATTGTACTATTCCATTTCGGAAGTTGCAGAGTTAACAGGCTTAGAGCAACATGTGATTCGCTATTGGGAATCGGAATTCGGAAAGCTTAAACCCAAAAAAAACCGTGCAGGCAACCGCCAGTTTAGGGAAAAAGACATTAAGATTATTAGGTACATCAAGCATCTTTTACAGAATGAGATGTATACCGTGCAAGGGGCTAAGAAAAAGCTTTTAGATTCTGGCTATAAGGAGGTAGAAGGTCAATTAGATTTATTAACGGCCTTACAACCCACACAGTCAACCCCTCTCACCCCTGTGTCCCCCGTTTCTCCACAACAATCAACTATTCCAATTTCTCAACCTCAATCTTCTTCTTCAGCAAGTTCTCCTTCAACGGAAAAAACGTCTGAGTCTTCTTCTGTGCCTCCACAGGATGGAGCAAAAACAAAGGACTTTTTAAAAGAGATAAAGACCGAGCTTCAGAGTATTAAAAGCTTATTACTTTAAGGTGTTTAAAGTTCTCGATTTATTTTCTTCTTGGAAGGAACCCAAGCAACCCGTACCCGCTGCTATCAGAACAGAGGCAAGACTTGAAGTTTTATACAGTAAAAGACTTAAACAAGGTTGGCGAGTTCTGTGGTCACCAGACAGAGCCACTGGCCGTTTAACCTTACCCGCCTTATTTGAATGGGCTCCCCAGGCTATTAAAGAGGATTTGATTCAATGGGCACATTTAATGAAGGGTTCCCGAAGGCGTTTAAAAAAGCAAGATAGATTGACAAAGGCTAAACTAGAGGAACGAGCCATGGCTTATCTTGAAAACCCACTCAAGGATTCTGCTTCCCACCAAAATCAACAGCAGGTACTGACTTTACTTAAGAGTAATCAAAAGCGAATCAAGCGTCTTACTCCTCAGGGCAACGTACACAATTTGGATGCTATTTTTAATCAGATCAATACACTTTATTTTAACGACCAACTCAAAGCACGGCTTACTTGGTCCGCTCGTGTGGGGGGCTTATCTACCCATAGTGTCCGAATGGATGCTAAGGGAGAGTCTTACCATCTTATTTCCATTAG
>CAZLBO010000381.1:0-2777 GCA_964557725.1 uncultured Bifidobacteriales bacterium
AGAAGCATCACTCCGTTTGGGAGAAAGGTCTAAGATAATTCGGTTATCATTAGTGATGTGAGGAGTGACGACAAGCTCGATACCAGCAGAAAGGAATTCTGTAACAGTGTTTAAATCTTTGTCCAACTTGTTAAAAGGAATTTTTTGTCCAATAAATATCTTTGCTAGCTTGTTATCTAAGGTGGTAATTTGTGGTTTGGCGACAATCTCTCCCTTTCCTTCTTCTAAAAAGTGTTGAATAAGACCGGATAAATTACCTTGAATTAATGAAAAGTTAACGGAACTAGTAGCTTTGGTTACGTTTCCTGGGCTGACGTTAAGCCCTCCAGCAATGGGGACAATCTTCCCTGAATAGGATTTGGGTAATAAGGTCGACCAGTTGATTCCTAGTTCTTGGGTAAACTTTGAGCTGACTTCAATGATTTGGGCTTCAATATGTACTTGAAAAATTTCTATATCTAAAATTGAAATAGCCTTGATGATTTCATTTACTTTGTTGGGGATGTCGACAACAATTAGGGAATTGCTTCGTTTAACAATAGTTAATTTACCTCTTTTTGAAAGCAAACCTGCGATGGGGGTGTTTAAATCCTCGGCTTTATAATGTTTTAGTTGAATAATTGTTCTGTCTAGTCCTATGTTTTTGTCTGCCTCGATTAAGTCTTCCATAGTTTGGATGTAGTAATAACTCTTGTTTTTACTTTGTTCTAGTTTCATCATTTGAGTGAGAATAGTCATGGCTTCTTTCCATTTCTTATTAGTAATGGCCATGGTAATTCTTCCTGTCACACTAGGAGAAAGGACAATGTCAACTCCTCCTGCTGCGCCAACTGCTTTATAAGCAGAACGAATATCCATATTTACAAAGTTAAAGTCCCACGTTGCTGTGGAGCCTTCGACTTCTAGATCATCGTTTTGTGATAAATTTTGAGAGAACCCTAATCCAACAAAAAGAAGGAGAGTTAAGACCCAGTGTTTTAGAGGTAATGCCATGTTGTTATCCCCCATTCCCTATTGATTCTAATTTTAATTTATAAATATGCGTGCCAGCACTATTGTACAGTTCAAAAGATATTTTGTCTTTGTGAATTTGTATGACTCTGCCTTGGTAAACTCTATCGCCTTTGTGAACAGCGTAGGATAAACTAGGTTCAATTTTATCTTCAAGGATAGCGATGGGGTCTAATTTGTCCCATATAATGCCTACTAACTTCATTCTATCTACACGGATAGAAATGTCTCCTAAGCTTTCAGTTGTTAAGGGGATAAAAGGGTCTCGTCTGTCCTTGTTTTTGTATCGGTGCCGAAAGGAATAAATCTCTTCTTCTGTTTTTTTGATTCGAGAGGCTATTCTTTCCTTTTCTGTTTGGAACTCCCTTCGTTTTACTCTTCGACTTTTGACTACCTTACGTTTTTTAGTTTGTAGAGCTCTTTCTAATTCCTTCTGCATCAATTTGATTTCTGCATTGTGTTTTTTTTGTGCGCCACTCATTTCATGTTTTGAGTCGAGAATTATTTTCCCAATGGCTTTGTTGTATTTAGTTCTTAGCTCTTCCTTTTGCACATTCATTTTACTGGTAAGTTTTTGGAGAATTTTATTGAGGCTATCTTTTTTTGATTGCTCTTTTCTTTTAAGATTTTTTTCAATGCTTATGATAGCCGTTTGTTGTGAAAGTTGTTTTTTCCTGTTTTTATCTGTGTATTCTTTATTGATTTCAGATAAATGGGAATCATATTTTTTTTGTATCTGTTCCTTTTTCTGTTTTAATTCTTGCGACTCTCTATTTGATAGTTTTTCTTTTGCCTTTTTATCTGCCTGTACTTTCTTTTTAAGTAAAGCTTTTTCGATAGCCGCCACTTGTTGTGTCGAAATTTTTGATGTCTTTACTAGTAACTTTGAAAAGATATAGCCCGTATCCCCATTGACATCAACCTTAGTCCATTTTTTTGTTTGCCCTAATTTTAATACGCGACTACCAATTGTGGCTGTTGCCATTTTTTGACCAGAGAGGCTAGGTGCACTTCTTACATTGATAGAATCTTTGAGGACTGTCATGGGGAGGGGGTGTTTTTGTGCCGAAGTATCAGATGTTTTAGCTTGTGTTACTTTTTTATCAGCCGTTGGCTGAATGGTGTCGTTTGTTTTTGCTGGAGCTTTATGTATTGAAGCAGAATTAAGTATCCAATTAAATTTCTCGCCTTTTGCACTTCCTAGAGAAAGAGTAATTTCTCCTGTATTTGTTTTAGAGGCCTTGTAGGTTGCTTGGCTTGAGCGAAGGGGACTAAAACTCACTTTTAAAAAGCTTCGTGTTTTGTTGGATTTTTTACGTTTGATTGTTTCGAAATTAATGGTATTGATGTTAAGGCTGTTGGTAGGAAGTGAATATGTTTTTGTTGGGATCTCACTTGCTGAGTTTAAAAAATGAATAGAATAAGTTTGTTCCTTCTTTTCATAAGTTTGAAAAAAGAGGGGGATGGCTTCAGATTTTGGAGTAAATATAAATTGAATCTCCCCTTTGTTATTTGCTGAGAGTACTCTTATTTCAGTTAGCCTTCCTCCTAATGAAAGATGGACTAAGAGTAAAAGAGTAATAAAAAGGGTAAAAGTCTTGTTCATTGTTGCTTAGAGGTAAAGGTGGTGAGTAGAAATCGTGAAATAGTGGTGTAATTATCTTTTGGCTGGGCATTGAGCGTGTCTAATTGATAACTTTTTTTCTTTTCAATAAAGACGCCAGAAACGCGAACGGGATATTCTTTGTTAGCCATTTCCTCTAAAA
>CAZLBO010000382.1:0-2765 GCA_964557725.1 uncultured Bifidobacteriales bacterium
CCGCTTTTTGGCCTAACTCTAAAGAAGCATTTACTGACATTGCCCCTTCATAGATTAATTCACCAGACTTTAAAGGCAATTGACCCGAGACATAAATCAACTCTCCCACTCGCACAGCTGGGACATAGGAGCCTTGAGGAATCGAGGCTTTTGCTAACTCTATTCCTAATTCATTTAACTTTGCCATGGGGTTCATTTCTCTCTCCTTTTTTAAGTCAATCTAACATATATCACAGTCTTCTTAAACGATCCACTTCAACACTTGCCACCCAACTTTATTATAAGTATCTATCCCTATTTAATTCGAGAATATCATGTACATTGACACACACTGCCACTTGGATCAAATCCTCGCTCGAACAAAAATAGACCATTTTGAACAGCTAAAGTCACAGCATTATCCTGATAATTTTGAAAAATGCATCACTATTTCTTGTGGAACAGAATCTCTGACACCCACCTTAGAGCTTATGAAAAATGACGATGTTTACGGTGCCTTTGGAATCCACCCCCACGACGCCAAAGAGTACAATGACGCTTTAGAACAAAAACTTTCTGAATGTATGGCCCATCCCAAATGTCTCGCTTGGGGAGAAATAGGCTTAGACTATTTTTACAAGCACTCCGAACCAGAAATTCAAAAAGAAATTTTTACCCGTCAAATTAAACAAGCTATTATTCATAAGAAGCCGCTCATTATTCACACAAGAGAGGCCGAAGAGGATACTTTGGCAATTATGAAAGAACATATCCCCACCGATTGGAAGATACATGTTCACTGCTTTACCAGTTCAAATTCAATGGCCACGGAATTAATTTCTCACTTTTCTCATCTCTACATTGGTTTTACAGGGGTTATTACTTTTAACAAAACCGAAGGTATTGCGGAGTCTGTTCGCAGCATCCCTTTAAATAGGATATTACTTGAAACAGATGCCCCTTACATGACACCTAACCCCCATCGAGGAAGCCCTTGTCACTCGGGATATATCCCCTTTATTGCACAAAAAATAAGTGCTATTAAAGAGACTCCCCTAGAAGAAGTTTATCTACAAATTAGAAAAAATACACAAGAGCTATTCGGCTTGTAACTGATCTTTCTTTTTCCAGCGGCCACTCTCACGAATTACTCGATTGCCAAATTTTCTTTCAATCCGCCCTTCAATCACCCGTTTTTCCCATTCTCTCACACCAATGTCATATTCTTTTTGTCGTAATTTAATCAAACCGATAAGGACCTTTAATTCTTTTTTCAATTCTAATTGATGGATTCTAAGAGACTTATCTCCAGGATAGGCTTCCATATGAGAAAGGTTCCAAAGGTACTTTTGCTCTAAAACTCTCTTTTCTCGCTCCATTTTTGCTATGGCAAGTAATTCATCCTCAATAGGAGTTTTACTCCCTGCACATGCTATTAAGAGAATAGACGCCCCTATAATAATGAACCACTTACTGATACAAATTCTCCGAAAAGCGGTAAATGATTAAATCCACCGCTTTTATTGCTTTTGGAGTATATAAACTAACCGTAATACTTTCTTTTTTATATTCATAACACAGGCCTCCATTATCCAATGCCCGTGACAACCACCACTCTCCAGCCAAACGTTCTTGAACCCAACGTCCCTCTTCAATAATGCGTGGGCCTCCATCCTTAGCGGGTTGCAAAAAGCTTATCTGCATTTTTTTCAACTGTAAATCATAAGAGGCCAAAGCAGACTCCATATCTGTGCGAATAGAATCTATGCGGGTGTAGTAAACTTTATAGTCTAAACATCCCCTTTTATGATGATTCTGCTCCCCCAAAATAACAATAGAATCGACACTTACATTCTCAGTTGTTGTTTGAGAGGAGTCAAATTCTAAATGTTGCCCTTTGCTATAGCTTCCTTTTTTTAACAAATTTAATAGGTACCATCTCAACTTCCATTCACTGACGTAGTTCATTGTATCAATAGCACTTAGAACCCGTTTCCGAATAGCCTTTTGCATGGGTACGCTCTTTTCTTCATCCCCCATTTTTGTGATGGTATCAAGTACAGACTTATAGCCTGAAAATGAGAAAGTCTTTTCGACTACCTTTACGCTCAAAGGAACCAGTTTTTCCATGTCTTTGGCAATTAATTTTTTATTCCAACCCTTGGCTTTTGATTTAACAGGTTCTCTTTCCCAATAAGCAGTATCTCCCTTTTGCCTTTGGATAACATAGTATTGATGGTCAAAAATGGTTCCCCACAACTCCCCATATCCCTCTAATCGAGACGAATAGGTTGTACGGTGATCAATTAATTGTTTGCCTCCTGTTGAAAATACAGGTTGGAAGTCAATTTTTTTAGCATTTTCTTCACACCCCATCCACAGCAAAGATAAATAAGCAAGAAGTAAGTGTTTTTTAGTCATCATATCCCTTAATATAACTATTCTCCTCCCTATCGCACTATTTGAAGGAAGAATTATAAGAAGGCTTCTCTGTGTGAATTCAAATAGGGTGTGATCTACTTAAACGAACTTGCTCAAAAACAATGTTCAAATAAATAGCACCCTAGAAGATTCCATTCACATCCTATTCCACAGTAAATTGACTTGTAAAATCACTATTTAAAGAAACACCATAATTATCAACCGCATTGGTATCAAGAGTCGTGGTATAAATCTTACCACTAGCAAAGGCTGCCCCATGAGAAAAAGTCATGATTGTCATATTGCTGCTCCAATTTAAATCTCCTGCAACATCAGCATCCGACTCATCTTTTAGGGAAAAGGCT
>CAZLBO010000383.1:0-2764 GCA_964557725.1 uncultured Bifidobacteriales bacterium
TTCTTTTCATTCAATAAACTTGTAATTTGCTTGTTTATTTCATCAGGTAAAATTGTTGCAGAGGGGACACCTGATACCATTAAAGAAGCACTTAAAGATGCGGTTGTTTACGCCGCAAATATCCCTTATATCCCTGAACTTCGTGAAGCACTTATTGGCCTTAAGGGCATGATTTTAATTAATCAATTCGGAAATCAGTTGCGCCTTGTGGCGAAGCCCACTCTCGAAAAATTAAAAATAGAACAGGCGATTCATTCAATTGTAGGCAAAGATTGCCTTCTTGAATCTACAGTGCCTAATCTGGAAGATGTTTTTATTGCCTTAACGCAAGAGACCTCAGGTCAGGGGGATAGTACATGATCATGGCTATCTTAAAAAAAGAACTGTTACAGTTACGTCGTGATAAACGACTCATTGGTTTGATAATTGTTATGCCTTTGCTGATGCTGATTCTTTTTGGAGTGGCTTTAAAATTAGAGCCCAAAAATATTAAGATGGCTTACTTTGATGACGATCAATCTTTTTTTACCAACTTAATCAAAACAGGCCTTTGGTCTGCTGGTTATTTTAAGATGTATGAGGTAGAAAGTGAACAACAGGTGATTGAAGAAATACGCTCAGGCAGAGCGAAGGCTGGTTTATATATTGATTCAAGCTTTTCAGGTTTGTTATTTGAAAATAAACAACCCCATATTCAATTCTATGTAGATGGCACCATGCCTTCTCTCACCACAGCCATGAAGTATCATTCTTCGGCAGCAACGGAAGGGGGCGTGACTAATGACATGTATTTTTTAGATGAAGATGCTGAGGATGTTGTGATAGCGGAAGAACCCTTTATCATGGAGACTCAAATTCTTTTTAATCCTGATGAAAAAGAAACCTGGTTTTTTCTTCCCGGAGTCATTGGAGTTTTGATTATGCAAATTGCTTTGATTCTAACAGGTATTTCCGTCGTTCGAGAGCGAGAAAAGAGAACCTTAGAACAATTATTAGTGACTCCTATGAGTAAGACGACTTTTGTGATAGGAAAGCTTTTGCCTTATGTTTTTATTACCATGCTTGATTTTTACTTTATTTTAGGGGTCGGCTGGGCCTTTTTTGACTTACCTCAACCTTCTTCTCACTTTCTTTTATTTTCATTGGCTTCTGTTTATGTTGCGGTTATGATTTCATTGGGTTTGTTTATTTCTTTAATTTCAAAGACTCAACAACAAGCCATGTTTATTGCCATTTTTATTATTGTTCCTTCTATTTTACTTTCGGGTTTTATTTTTCCACTCGATGCCATTCCCTATTCAGTTCGTCCTATTAGTTATGTGATTCCCTTTACTTATTTTGTGGAAATAGTTCGTGGGTTATTGGTAAAGAAAACACTTTTCGTCGATCTCATTTTGCCTTTTAGTGCCTTAATCGGTTTTGTTGTGGTTTTTGTCACAGGGAGCATTGCAAAGTTTAGGCAGACACTTTAGTGAGGTGACTTTTGTTCTTTCAATACCTCCCAAATAAAGAAAAGTGATTGAAGTCACTTGCTTGCCTCTATAAGCTAGGGTATATTTATTATAAGTATCCATAGGGGCTTTGATTGAGCTTTTTATGGATGCGACAGGGGATTAGGGGTAATTCTAGTGTAGGGACTTTTTCTGTTGAGGGAAAAAGCCTAAAACAAGGCATTAACTAATTCATAATAAAATAATTGAAAGGGAACATCGTTATGAAAAACATCATTAAACCTTTATGTGTCTTGTTAGGGGTGTTTCTATTTACCCCTGTAACTATTCAAGCGCAAGGGACAGCAAGTAAAAACTGGCCTTCCACAGCATTTGCACCTTATGTCGATGCTACCTTATGGCCTACCTTTCCTATTGATGATGTAAGCACCACAGGGGTAAAACGATATGTTCTGGCCTTTATTGTTTCAGATAACTCGGCTCAAACAGCTGTTCCTGCATGGGGAGGGTACTCCACTTATAATATGAGTTTTATCAAAGATAAAATTGATAATTTGAGAAGCAAAGGGGGAGAAGTCATGATCTCCTTTGGCGGAGCAGCCAATACCCCTTTGGCAGTTAAGGCAAAGACGGTTGAAGAGCTTACAGGAATCTATAAAAGCGTGATAGATGCTTATAGTTTTAAGTTGATTGATTTTGATATTGAAGGAGCATGGGGGGCACATACCGAATCCATTGAACGAAGGTCTAAGTCGATTGCAGCCTTACAAAAAGACTCTAAATATAAAGATGTGGATGTTTGGTATACACTTCCTGTTTTGCCAACGGGTTTAGTGGCAGATGGAATCAAAGTTCTTAAATCGGCATTAACTAATGGGGTCGTACTTAAAGGGGTTAATGTGATGGCAATGGATTATGGCAATTGGGCGGCTCCAAAACCTGAGGGAAACATGGGGAAGTATGCCATTCAAGCAGGAACGAGTTTATTTGGGCAATTAAAAACACTTTATAAAGAAGCAGGCATTGCAAAAACAGATGCAGAACTATGGGCGATGGTGGGGATTACGCCTATGATAGGGGTAAATGATGTTAAAGAAGAAGTGTTTACTATAGAGAATGCGAATGAATTAGTGGCCTTTGCAAAAGAAAAAAAGATTGGGTTGTTGTCTATGTGGTCAATTACTCGTGATAAACAATGTGATAAGCCTACCACTTTTGCACAAGCAAATTGTAGTAGTATTGATCAAGGGAGTTATGCTGATAGTGCATAATTTTGTCTGTAAATTCAGTGGCTCATAAATTCATATTCTTAT
>CAZLBO010000384.1:0-2745 GCA_964557725.1 uncultured Bifidobacteriales bacterium
CATCCATTTCAACATTTTACGGAATCATTGTTTATCTGTATTTTAATGATAATAAGCAACATAAACTCCCTCATCTTCATGTTAAATACCAAGAACACGAAGTCATTGTTTCTATCCCTGGTGGGGATATTCTTGATGGAAAAATCCCTATTTCCAAAATGAAATTGCTTCAGGCTTGGATGGAAATACACAAAGATGAGCTTATTGCAGACTGGGATTTAGCTGTTTCAGGCGAATTACCTTATAAAATTGAACCTTTAAGATAAATGATGAACCCTCGAATCAACAAAGTTTCCCCATTAAAAAACTACACCCTAAGTCTTACCTTTACTAATGGAGAGCAAGGAGTTTATAACTGCTCAAAATTGCTCAATTTTGGGGTGTTTAAAGAATTAAAAAATAAAAATTATTTCAATCGAGTAAAAGTGATTAATGGAACAGTTGTTTGGCCTAATGAGCAAGATATTTGTCCAGACACGCTCTATTTAGATTCAAAAAAAGTGTGACAAAAAAGCACACTTCACTAAATCACTTAATTGCAGGGCAATTCTGAACGGGATACTGATAATGTTGTGCAGGTACCCGTTTAAAAGGGTCGGACTGTGCCCCAATCATCAACTTTAAGGTCCATGTTTTTAAGTTATCTACAAACGCCTTCTGTGCAGAATACATCACTGTTATAATCGAGCAACTCTTATATTCACCACATTGGGTGGGATGCTCTAAGCAATCCATTAGATTAATAGGACCTTCCACTGCCTCGATAATTTCTAAGACATTGATTTGAGAAGGGTCACGATTTAAACGAATCCCCCCTTTAGGGCCTGACTTCGTTAAAACCAACTCACTTTTTACCAAATCGGTGACAATAGACTGCATAAATTTAACCGTCATATTGGTACTCTCGCAAATGGATTTAATAGGGATAAGCCTTTCCGTCTCTGCCTTCCCCAAAGTTTCCATCAGCCGCAAAGCATAATCACTTTTTTTAGTAAATCGCATTTATCCTTCTTGTTTTCTCTCAAATTATATTTTTTTGAGATTTACCGACCACTTATATATGTATTTTCCCTTTTATGAAAGCCACAAATTCCACTCTGAAGATCACAGGAGCCTGTACTCATAACTTAAAATCTGTTGATTTAGAGATTCCAAAGCACCAACTCGTTGCCTTGACTGGCCCATCAGGGTCAGGGAAGTCCTCACTGGCAATTAACACCATCCATGCCGAGGCACAGAATCGGTATTTAGAACACCTTTCTGGCTCCTCCCTGCAAAACATCAATTTATTGGATAAACCAGAAGTAGAATCTATCACTAATTTATCCCCTACCGTATGCTTAGAGTCCAAAAACACCTTGTCACACCCTCGTTCTACTTTAGGGACATTAACTTCTATTTATGACGACATTCGATTTTTGTATGCCAGTGCAGGCACCTTTTATAGCCCTCTCACAGGAGAGGCTTTAGTTAAAAAATCACCCCATCAAATTCTCAAGTCCCTTCTCAAACTTACTGAAAACAAGGTACTTCCCCTAAAGGTTATTCTCTTATCTCCTATCGATGTGGGGAAATCACCCCTTACCCCAAAAGTACTTTCTGCCATCCTACAAGAATTTCAGAAAAAAGGGTTCGTTCGCATTCGCCTTAATGGGGAGATACACAGCTTAGATGGCGTTAATACGATAGATATGATTCCCCTAAAAAAGGGGAAGAAACCATCTTCCCTAGACTTAGTGATCGATCGAATCAAATTGACTGAAGCTTCTGCTCAAGATGAAAAACTACAATCACGTTTATTGGATTCCATTGAATTAGCTTTAAGAGAAGGCAAAGGTGCTTTAGCCTTTTACCTCCCCGATTCCAATGAAACCCTTTTCTTTTCCGAAGTTTTTCGGGATTCTCAAGGCCAAAGGTATACCCCTCCCACTTCTCAAAGCTTTTCTTTTAATGCTGCAGAAGGGTTTTGTCCCACCTGCCATGGAACAGGCGTTAAACCACAAGTTAAAAGGTCTTCCTCAAAGGAATCAAGTGAAAGTCCTTGCCCTTTATGCAAAGGAAACCGCTTAAAGTTAGAATCCCTCTCTGTCATTGTACACGAGTTAAATATTGCCGATGTCACTTCTCTTTCTCTCGATCAGTTAAAAGTTTGGATACAAAGTCTTGACGAAAAAAAGCACCCCTTGATTAAACTCACGCAAAAAAACTTACTCGAGAAATTAAACCCACTGATTGAAATGGGTTTAAATTATTTACAATTGAATCGTGCAACTAAAACGCTCTCAGGGGGAGAATTTCAACGGGTGCGCTTGGCAACAGCACTTCAGGGACGCTTATCAGGCTTGTTATACATCTTAGATGAGCCTTCACGAGGGCTTCACCCCAAAGACTTACAACCCCTTGCCCAGTTAATCAAACAATTGATTTCCCAAAATAATTCATTTATCCTTGTAGAACACGCCAAACATTTACTTAAGGAAGTCGATTACTTAGTGGAAGTAGGGCCAGGTGCTGGCAAACTTGGAGGAGAGATTCTTTATGCAGGTTCTCCCCAAAAATCATCTCTCTGGAAGTACCTTCAAGGAGAGAATAAAGTTCACAAAGAAAAAGTTAAACGACGGAGTTCGCGGTTAAGTGGATTCAAAGAAGAAACAACATCCTTAAAGTATTTTCACTTTAAAGGTGCAAAGGTTCGAAATTTAAAAAACATTCAGATTAAAATACCCACAGGTCAATTAACGGCTA
>CAZLBO010000385.1:0-2745 GCA_964557725.1 uncultured Bifidobacteriales bacterium
ATTCATGAATCAGTAAAAAGGCACTTTGTGTTTTGAAGAGGGTATTTTTTTTGTTTTTTAGTTCTTCACTATTTGTTCTCCCCTGAAGGGCTGCTGTCCCCGATAGGGTGAGATGTTCGATGGGGTGAAGAGCAGCCCCTAATTCTGCTTGCATGGGAAAGAAAAAATAACTCTCTTCCGCAGCCCAAAAAGCGAGGCGAACATCGCTTCCTATGGTTACTAAAGGGTCAGCATTGATTGAACCATACCTCTCTCGGGAAAATGCATAAATGCTTTGTTTATGTGAGCCAAGAGGCGAACCAAAACTTAAGAAATCATTGGCTGTTATTTTGTTTTCGGTTGCTTTTTTTTCAGATTTAAAAGTCCCCTTCATAAAATCTAATAAGTGGGGAAAGGTTAAATTCTCTCTATCAGCAAGGGGGCGGTTAATGGCTCCATAAGCAGGCAAGGTGCTGGCAGCATAATATCGTCCTGGGCTGTTTCGTATTCCCCCTCCTGCAGGGTTGATGTGACAACCTTGACAGGAAAGATTGCACTTTCGTTTTTTTAATTCAGGATTCGCCCAAGCCTCTTGATGTTTGTTTTTAAAAGGATCACTATGACAATTTGAACAAATGCGCCCAGACCTTGCTACATAGTGAGGGAGGGCTAGAGACCATTGATTAAAAATCAAAGTTAGGAATAAGATGAGTTTACTCTTCAAAGCCTTGTTCCTCCCAACGCAGTAAAATGGCGATTTCCTTTGGAGTCAAACGGTTTTTACTCCCTGGAGGCATGCTCATTTCTTGTATGGCGGTTTTTTTGAAACCCTCCCAGCCTCTTTTTTCCTCATCTTCTTTACTGGGGCGACCAGTGTAGGGGAGGAGTGAATTAAGGCTGCTGTAATCAATGCCTTCATAAATCCTGCCCGATTTTGAGGAATGGCAAAGCCCACATTTTGAATCCACAATGGCTTTTACATTGTTTTTGTAAGTGGGTTTTTGTGGGAGGTCATCGGGTTCTAATTGGGAATAGGTTTTGCTTCCTATAGGGACACAGGCAATGATTAAGGCAAGGGGGAAAAAGGCTAATCGCTTGAGATTTTTAGTAATGAATAGTTTGTTTCTTTTAAATTGTCTGTACAAAATCTAACCGTGCTTGTTTGACTATAAAATACCCTTTTTATAAACACAGAACCATTCTGAAGTGATTTATTCTTCGTCTAAATCGGGGTTTACATATTCATCATTTTCATCCGTATAATCATCCTCTTTATGCAAAGTGGGGAGAGGCTGTATGTAACTTTGTACAGCTTTGCTTTGTCGTTCTTGCTTGCTCGCTCCCTTGGGGCTTAAATGGGACTCTTCCTTTTCTGGAGCTTGCTTTTGGAGAATAGGTGTTGTAGGTTTTGGAGGTGTAGGGATAACAACAGGTACTGGTAAAACTACTGAAGGTACGGGAGGAGGTGTTACAGCAGGCACAGAGGCCGCAGGTGCAGGAACAACAGCAGGAGAGGAAATTGGAGGAGGAATAACTATTTTTCTTTTTTCTTTTTCTTCTTTTTTCTCTTCTTTCTTTTGAATAGGTAAACTTTTAGGTTGGGACACATCCTTTTCCTTTTCTTGAACAGCAGGAAGAAGAACAGGAGTAGAAATTACTTCTTTTTTGATTTTAAGGGGAGAGGTTTTGGGAGGGGAAATAGGGGAGGGGGCTGCTTGAGTCTCTCTTGCCTTTTGACTCTTACCAAAGCGATAGCTAATAGAAACCTTTCCGATTAAGGGAGAAGCATCTCCTCCAGATATAAAATTGGGGCCTTCAAAAAAGATATTCTCACCCACCATAATATCTATTTGCGCTCCGTTGAATTTAAAACGAGAACCAAGGGTGATAAAAAGATCCTGATCCGCTTGCGTGTCGTTGCGTTGCGCCAAGGTACTTTTTTCAAAGTTTTGGTAGCTTTCTTTTGCATAGCTAACTTTTATGGATTTGACGGTACCTGCTCTAAATATCCACCAACTTTTTAGGGGGTGTTCTATTCCAAGGCTTAATTTGGGCAAGAGAAGATCCATCTCATGTTGTATGGCCAAATTACTTGTTCTCGGTGAATTTTCGGAAAGCACAGGGCTAATGTATTTGCTAGAAATATCGATAGCAAGTTGTGCAAAAACGACTCCGCCGTTAGAGTGATAGTTTTTTTTGAAGATACTGAATAAACTTAAATCGTTAAAATAGTAATCTGTTAAACTTGTTGAGTTTGTGGCAAGGAGTTGGTTCATGGCAAACTTTGAAAAGACATACTCAACCCCATTTGTCCAATGAAGGTCTTTAGAAAGTTGAGATCGTAAGCGAACGCCTAGGGGAATACTCATTCCACCAGTTAAAAAACGATTGAAAGTTGATTTGGAGTCCGTGTTTCCCGATTCTAAACGGCGCACCCAAGTCGTGTCAAAATTAAAGGATTTAATCCCTACCCAAAAGTCAAGGAATCCTGGTTGGACTTCTACTTTTCCGCCTAATTGTAAGCCTACTTCAAATGAACGAGTTCTTTCTGTAACAGTAATGCTATCGACTCCTATCACAGAAAATTGGTCTTGATCTGTAAAGTCAGAAGCAAAGTATATTGCAGCACCTAAATTTAAATTGTTGAAGTTTCGCGCGGTAAAAATCTGAAGGGGCGTTTGAGGGGTATATTGTTGGTTAAATAGGTCTGCATTAAAAAATCGGTTGGCGATAGGATCTAAGCGATTGATTGAAACCCCGTAATGT
>CAZLBO010000386.1:0-2744 GCA_964557725.1 uncultured Bifidobacteriales bacterium
AGAAGACTTTCCTGATAAAAACCCCTTAGCAGGCATGGCCTTTCAACGTTATTGGGAGCAACAAGCTTTTCGATTAGGGGGGAGTAATTATAATGCTCCAGGACAATTAGTAGGAGACTTTTTAGCTAAGCGTCCTTCCCGTGCTTGGGGAAAGGTCAAAGCCTCTTATACCCCTGGGGTTTTGTTGGGCGATGTAAGTGAATGTGTGCCGGATTATGTTTCGGAAGCTATACGTGAAGCACTGCCAGCCTTTGAAAAAAAATTTAATGGTTTTGCTATGTCTGGGGCTTTGTTAACAGGGGTCGAAACTCGTACTTCGTCTCCTATTCGCATTAAACGAGACAGTAATCTTCAGAGCATCAATGTAAAAGGTTTGTATCCCACAGGAGAGGGAGCAGGTTATGCAGGAGGAATATTATCTTCTGCAATAGATGGGGTTAAGGTTGCAGAGGCGGTGGCTTTAGAGATGTTGGAGTTAGCTAAATGATAGAATCAGGATTGTACTTAGTTGCGACTCCCATTGGAAACCTCGGTGATATTACGGAAAGAGCGAAAGATGTTTTAAGTAGTGTGGATCTTATTTTAGCAGAAGACACTCGGCACTCGGGTAAACTTTTGAATCATCTAGGAATCAAAAAAGAGATGCAGTCGTTTAACGATTTTAATAAGGAAAAGAGAACCCCTGGTGTATTGAGATTCCTTAAAGAGGGTAAATCAGTGGCTCTTATTTCTGATGCTGGCACACCAGGTATTGCAGACCCCGGTTTTTATTTGGTGCGTGAGGCACATGGAGAGGGAATCTATTTAAGTGTTTTACCAGGAGCCTGTGCTTTTATTTCTGCATTGGTTATTTCGGGAATGCCTACGGATCATTTTTACTTTGGAAACTTTCCTCCCAAAAAATCGGCTCAACGGTTAAGGCACTTAGAACAATTTAAAGAGGCTTTTGGCCAAGACTTTAAATGGGCTCCTACCTTGGGCTTTTATATTGGGGCGAAGCAGGTGACAAAATTTATAGGAGAAATTAGTCAGGTTTTTGGTTCCTCCATTCGAGTGGTTTTGGTGAGAGAGCTAACAAAAATATATGAAGAAGTATTAGATAAATCCGCTGGGGATTATGCGGAATATTATAAAGAACGAAATCCCAAGGGTGAGTTTGTTCTCTTTTTTCATCCGCAAAACAAAGGGATTAAAAATTTTAAATCGGATTAAAAGCTGGAGCTCTTCTCGTAAATTAATAAGCACAATTCTTTGTTATATTTTATGGGCATTGGCTTATCCGCCTTTTGTTTTAGGCCCACTCGTTCTTTTTTTATTTGTGCCTTTGTTTCTTATCACTCAAAGTCTCACCAAAAAGCAGGCTTTTTATTATCACTTTATAGGTGGCTTCTTTTATAACGCCATCATGTATTATTGGCTTTATCATGTGATGAAGGTCGGGCCGGCACTCATTATTTTATCAGGTGTATTGTTGGGAGTAAGTGTTCTCTCTTTATTGAATGGTTATATCGGCCTTTGGATGAAGTACCTTGAAAATAAACGAGGGGGACTATTTCTATTTGCTTTGTTTTGGGTGGGGTTTGAAGTGGCTCGTACCAAAGGGCAAATGTCCTTTCCATGGAATCATTTAGGTTACACATTGGGGGGGCATCTTAGTGTCATTCAAATTTCGTCTTGGATAGGTGTTTTTGGCCTTTCTCTTTTGATAATGGGGAGCAATGTATGGATTGTTAAATGCCTCTCTATTCAAAAATATAAATCCCTTTGGATGGGCTTATTACTTTGGGTTGGTGTATTGGTTTATGGGTGGAGTCAACTGAACAGGGTGTATCCTGAGTCTGTTAAAAAAGCGGATATAGCTCTTGTACAGCCTGCGGTACAACAAACAAAGAAGTGGGGGCTTGATTATTACAACAATGTTATTGCACAGACTTATGGGGTAATGGATACAGCGGATTTAGAAAATGCCGATTTAGTGATTTTAGCAGAAACGGCTGTCCCTACTTTGTTTAAGTACATGGCAGAAACTAAAAATGAATTGAAGCAAAAAGCGGTGGAACTTAATTCAAACATCTTGGTAGGCTCCCTTGATTATGAACCGATGGATCATCCTGTAAGGAAACGGAAATTCTTTAATTCCGCTTTTTTGCTGTCTTCTAAGGCCATTGAACCAATGAAGCAATATTCTAAAATACATTTGGTTCCCTTTAGTGAAAGACTTCCTTTTGATAACATTTTTCCTGTAATCAACTATGTGGATTTAGGGGAGGGCGATTTTGCCCCAGGAGATGGGATTAAATTATGGGGGGATTCATTTAAGTACAGCCCTTCTATTTGTTATGAGGTGGTTTACCCGCAATATGTACGTCGTGTCAAAGCCGCAGGTGCAGAGCTATTGGTTAACATCACTAACGATGGTTGGTTTGGAGATAGTCCTGCTCCCTATCAGCATGCAAATATCTGTAAATTTAGAGCCATCGAAGCTGGGATTCCCATTGCACGGTGTGCTAATTCGGGGATTAGTTTATTTTATGATATGCACGGAAGGACTTTGGCAAAAACGAAGTTGTTTGAGAGAACAGTGTTGCGAAGAGAAATCCCCTTAATTTCACGAGATACTTTTTATTATCGAATAGGGGATATGTGGGAGGGCTTTCTGTTTTGGTTTTGGGTGTGTATTCATTTTTGGCCACTTTTAATGTGGTTTAAAAAAAAGAAAGGTTAAAAAAGCCCATTATTTAAAT
>CAZLBO010000387.1:0-2718 GCA_964557725.1 uncultured Bifidobacteriales bacterium
AAAATGCAACTTTTTAAAAGTGCGTTTTCACCTGAGGCTATTTTTGGAGGCTTTTTAGGAGTATTAATTCAAGGAGTGAAGCGAGCAGCCTTTTCTAATGAAGCCGGAATGGGTTCGGCGGCTATTGCCCATGCAGCAGCAAAAACAAATGAACCTGTGCGAGAAGGTATTGTGGCTATGATAGGCCCTTTTATTGATACCATTGTAGTATGTACGACCACTGCTTTGGCTATTTTAATTACTGGGGCTCACCTTGATGTAGATTTAGCAGGCAAGGGGGTAGCTATTACGGCAAAAGCTTTTTCTTCCCTCGGTAGTTTTATGCCTAAATTGTTACTTGTGGCTGTACTTGTTTTTGCTTATTCCACTATTATTTCATGGAGTTATTATGGAGAAAGAGCCGTTGTTTATCTATTTGGAAAGGCAGGGATTTTTCCTTATCGTGTGATCTATGTATTAGTGGTTTGTTTAGGGCCCTTGTTATCTCTTGCCCCTGTCATTGAATTTTCAGATATTGCTTTGTTAAGCATGGCCTTTCCCAATGTTTTAGGCATTCTTTTCTTATTGAAAAAGGTAAAGGAAATGTTAAAGGATTACACCACGCGCCTCAATACGGGTAAAATGAAGGAGTACAAATAAAAAAGATGGCATTAAAAGATTGAATACTCTTATAATGGGGTGAGTCATAAAACAAATGACTTACTTTGTTATGAGAACTTTATTCCTTACTAGTCTTATTTTATCCCTGTTTTCATGGATGTATCTCAAGGCTTTTGAAATACCCATTTTTTCTGAACTCAATTCTTTATCAAAAGAGAAATATAAGGCGAAGTCTTCTTTAAATGATTACATGATTGATGGAAAGGTGATGTTATTTGAAGAAGACTTAGTCAGCTCAAAAAACCTCTCAAATGCTCTGTTTGCTAAATTACTTACAAAGTTAGAACGCTCCTCTAAAGAACCAGAAATAAAAGAAAACGTGCATTCGTTTAAATATTTCAAACCCTCTGATAGGGAGAGATACATCTCACCATTCGATCACTTGTTTCAGGAACATGCCAAAAAATTGGATTGGAACTGGATGTTATTAGCTTCTCAGGCCTTTCAAGAATCTTCTTTTAATCCTGAGGCCGTCTCTAAACAAGGAGCTCGTGGGTTGATGCAAATTATGCCCAGTACAGGGTTAGAGTTTGGAAGTCGTAATTTAGATGACCCTGCAGAGAGCATTAGAATTAGCACCTTATTTTTAAAGAAGTTGTATAAAAGCTTTGCTTATGTTCCCGATTTAACTGAGCGTTTAAAGTTTACTTTAGCCGCTTACAATGCAGGAAAGGGACATGTAGAAGATGCACGGCGGCTAGCGAAAAAATATGGTGAAGATTCTTATGTATGGACAGCACAGACGGAGCTATGGATGCTCAAAAAATCGGAAGCTGCCTATTATAAAGATGAAGTGGTTAAATATGGGTATTGCCGTGGTAGTGAGCCTGTTGATTATGTGAATAGAATTTTGGACCGTTTTAATCAATATCAAACTTTATCTAGCTAAAGTCCCTTTCATTAAATGCCGATAAGTAAGTTAAGGGATCTTCTGAGGCCCCTTAAAGCGCTGTTTTAGAGAGGTATAAAAATGCAAGCATTAGATGATAACCAAAATGATTCCGCAGTAAGTAGTCTTTTGTTTGTGGAACAAAGTGTGGATGATTTAACAGATTGTATTAGGGTTTGTCATGAGGATCGCTCAAGAGGGTCATATCAGAGAATTTTAAAGAATTTTAGAAGTTACTTGGTACAAGAGTATGAGCTAGAAATAAAAAAAGCAAAATGGAGCAATCAGTTTGCAGAAGCCTCTACCTTAGAAGTCTTGATGACCGCTCAATTAAGAAAAATTGATTACTATTTGAGCTTAAGGTCGAGTAAGGATGTTCAGTAGTTATCGAATCCAATAATAGGCGGGACATAGGGTGGGATTTTACCTTATTTAGAAAAAAAGGCTTGTAATGAGGTTATCGGGCTTCTTTTTCTCAATATTGTGGTATATTTTTATTTGGGAAACATTAAACTCGAGCCTTAGCTGATTGCTCAAGTGAATTAACGAATAAAATGGTTTAATCTCGGAGACAAAATGGAACGTCATAAAATTTCGCGTAGAAAGGTGATTAAGGGAGTTGGAGCAGGAATTGCTTTGGTCAGTATTGTTCCTCGGCATGTACTAGGGAAGGGCTGTATAGCTCCTAGTGATCAATTAACCAAAGCGATTATTGGTGTCGGTGCAATGGGAAAAAATCATCTGAGTGAAAAGTATAATGATAGTATCGAAAAATTACTAGCCGTTTGTGATGTGGATTCTGCACATCTTAATGGGACGCTAAACAAAAAGGTAAATGGGAAGGTCCTTAAAGATGCTGGCGTAAAGGGTTATAGTGACTTTAGGGATGTGTTAGCTCGTGATGATATTGATATTATTCATATTCCGACTCCTCCTCATTGGCATGGACTTATAGCAATTGCGGCAGCAAATGCAGGAAAGGCTGTTTGGTGCGAAAAGCCACTCACTCGAACCATAGGCGAGGGAGAAGCACTCGTTGAAGCTTGTCGACGGAATGGAACTATTTTGAGAGTGAACACTTGGTTTCGATTTAAAGACATCCCTTTTTATGGTATAGGACGAAGCACTGGGTTTTGTAAACGATTAGTGGGTACAGACCTTTTAGGTGG
>CAZLBO010000388.1:0-2711 GCA_964557725.1 uncultured Bifidobacteriales bacterium
AAGGTAAGGTTCTGAACAGTGAGGCGAGGAGTGGCCTGATTGTCGCAATTGGGGCTTGTCCAGACTTGGTTTTTATCGCAAGTATTCATGTATAAAATTCGGGTAGTTCCTCCGCCACTTAAGGTGACTAGGCCTCCTCCATCAATAAGAATAGCTGGATTTTTGTCGTTAAAGATTTTAGCAGGGCGATCAAGGGTAATGGTCACAGGGTTTAGCCCACAGTCAAAAGTAATCTTCCCTCCCTTAGCAACCGCATTAATAAAAGCTTCAGACGTGCAACTTTGGGGAGTTCCTGTGCCGATAATATGGTCGGGATTGGTGATGTCTTCGAGGTTAGCTTCTTGTGGAGCAAGGCATTTTCCCTTTGGGTTACCTGCTGGAGGTCCTTCTACAGGATTGGTGAGTGGGTTTTCGACTAATACTCCTTGAGCTCCCTTGTCACAGCCAACTAGTAAAATAAAGGAAAATAAAGTCGCAAATGTAATTTTTGACGATATAATTGACTTTAGTAAACTCATCCAAACCCCAGGTCGATACATAATTTTTAAGATTGTTTATACAAATAAATATAGCTCATTTATTTTTTGAGGAAGAGTGGTACTTCTGCATTCATATTGACATGGCCTCTTTTTTAGCCTAAATTAAAGGGAAATTAAGCCTTTAATCGTTAGGAGTAGGGATGAATTTAAAGAAAATAGGGCTCTTGGTCTTTGTACTATTAATGTCTACTTCTGTGAAGGCACAGCCATATGAAAAGTCTGATTCTGGATGGGTATCTCTATTTAACGGCCAGAACCTTGACGGATTATATGTGATGACAGGTGGAAAATTACGTGACCCTACAACACAAACTGTGTTTAAAGTATCCAACAATCAAATAGATGTTAAGGGAGGAGGATACCTTGCAAGTAAGGGAGTGTATGGAAATTATCAAGTGCGCATACAATATAAATTTGGCAACTCAAATAAAGCGCGAAATGCAGGGTTACTTTATCATATTGTAGCCGCCGATTTTAAAGAGGGAGATGCATACGGAAGTAGCCCTCCTGTAGACCGTTTGCATGCTTCGTGGCCTACTTGTATTGAATTTCAGATGTATAATGGCAACGGAGCAAGTGGTGTAGAAGGAGCAGGGCCTCATGCAGGTGCTTTTCTTGGAATAAAAAGTGTATGGGCTAAATCAAAGGTCAATCGTGCAATGAGCTGTGCTTATGATGAAAATGGAGAAGATTATGATGTGATTTTAGGAGGACTCTATTGTGCAAGACGAGTCGGTCCAGTGGTTAGAGAAGAGTTAAATGATTATGACAATTGGGTGTCCTTTCGTCTTGATGCAATGGGAGACAGTGTCGCTCACTATGTAAATGGAAAATTAGTGGCTAAGGTTTGGAATATTGAGTTTAAAGATAGATCCTCTCCCACACGAGGCCCCATGGTCGAAGGACATATCGCACTTCAAGCAGAAGGAGCCCCTGTTTCATATAAAAACTTTGAGATTAGAATGCTTGATAGTTTAGGCGTGCCTATTATCTCTGGTTGTACCGATTCAACAGCAAAGAACTTTGTTCCTTTTGCCACAAAAGACGATGGTAATTGTCAAATAGTTTCAATTCAACAACATATAAAGACGGATAACAACGTGAATGTTTCTCTTGTTGGAGAAAATTTAAAGATTGAATATCAGTTAGCAGACTTAAACCCCAATGCTTTATTAGAAGTAATAGGTGTAAATGGAGAAGTTTATAAAAGTATTTCTCTTCAGCAATTAAAAGGTAAAGCCACTTGGAAAATTAAAAGTGTTCCTGCTAGCTTTGTTTTCATCAAATTAACATCAGGAAGCCATACAACTATTAAAAAACAATTATTAGTTGGGATATAGTCTTTAAAAAGGAAAAAATATGAAAATTTATTTATTAACCATTTTGGTCTGTTTATCACAGGCTATGGCACAATACCCTAAATATCAGGGTTGTGATGATCTGACAGATGGTGATTTTAAAGAAGTTAAAATATTTGGTAAGGCCGAAAACCCCTCTTTGGATCAGCCTATGAGAATGGATTTTAGGCAAGACGCAAGTGGAGCGATTAATATTTACTTTGTCGAGCGAAGAGGGAAAATTAAATATTTCGATGCAACGAGTAAGGTTATTTCTGAAGTTGGGAAATTAGATGTTTTTTTTAAGAATGAATCAGGATTATTGGGAATAGCTCTTGATCCCAAATTTAAGGAAAATGGTTTGGTGTATTTTTATTGGTCTCCCAAAACGCCAATGACCTATCGTTTGTCTCGGTTTAAAATTAACCTGACAACCAACAAGCTTGATATGGCATCAGAAAAAGTTTTAATTGATATTCCTGATACGCGTCTTGGGTTAATTGTACATACGGGTGGCTCTCTCTTTTTTGATAAAGAAGGAAACTTATGGGTGACAATAGGGGAACACGATCATAAAAGCCATGTACCCAAAGACTATCATAGTACGACTAATAAGGAATCGAGCAATGAGGATGCCTCTACGGATACTTATTCCTTATACGGAAGTATTCTTAAGATTCGCCCAGATAATTCAGCAAGGGGGTATAGCATTCCTGAGGGTAACTTTGGCACTTATTGGAGTAGTAAATTTGCTTCTGAAAATAGAAATGTATTAGCTAAAAAATATGCGATTGATACTTTAGTTAAGGATGAATTGTATGCTAAGGGTTTTCGT
>CAZLBO010000389.1:0-2706 GCA_964557725.1 uncultured Bifidobacteriales bacterium
GGTATCATTCCAAGCTTCATTTTTTGAGTGGGAAACAGCCAGCTTATATTCCCCATGGGAATCTTTGAAATAATTAAGGGAGATGGTTTCCTTATCGCCTAACTCTTTTGATTCTAAAGCCTTAATAGTTTTTCCATTAAGTTTTAATCTTACTTCTGAACCCAAGGGCGCTTCTTCCTTTTCTAAAAAGAAAGAGTCTACACTCGATTGAGCACTAAAACTTAATAAAGTCTCCCCCTCATTAAATGCCCCTGTATCCAAGGGTAATTTAAGGCTTGAAAAGGGGATGTAATAATCATTATTAAACAAGTCATTGTCATTTAAAGAGATGCCGCTATTCTTTTTCTTAAGTGCACTTAGTAGTTTTTTTCGATCAAAAACATAATGTACTGTTTGGTCAAATCCAGAAAAATAAGTGGGAGTCGAATCTTGATTTGCACGCGGGTGATCCATGAAAAAGGAAGACATTCCTGCTCCCTCATAGTTATCCACATGAAGGGTATCTATTATCGTATCCCTTTTTCCTTTTGAGTTTAATCTGCTCTTTTTTAACTGTAAATGCATTTGTCTCTCAAAGCGAAGCATTCCTGACTGTACTGAAGTATCCAATAGCTCTAATTGAGAGAAAATAATCATCCTTGTATTTGAATGTAACGAAGTATCTCTTAAAATAGAATCGACACTTATCACAGCCTCTCTTAGGTGAGGTAGCTCTTTTGTGTAACCTTTTCCTTGAGCGTAAGTACTGTCCGATGGAATCCGAATCGTGTCTAAAACTTCTTTTCCCTCATAATATAAAGAAGAGAATTCCGCCTTGGTTTTGTACCAGAATAAAAAATTGTTTGCTTGTGGAATAATACTATCTAAAACTTCAGCAGATAGGTACGACGTGATAAGAATCTCAATAGAATCATTGGTTAACGATTTATTAAACTTATTATTTCTTGAATTAACCTTATAAGGTTTCAAGAACAGCGCAAGATTCTCATCAATAGGATGATAAGCCGTGTCTATTCCTATCTTAGACCCAAAACCCACTCGAGATTTTCCGATAAAATCCTGATGACGGCCAACAGTTAAATAAACTGTCCCTCTCACACTTTTTTGGTTTGTCGTTACCCAAACGGAATCCACAGGGTAACCTTCTAACTGTATTGAGTCGAGTGGCCGAGTAACAGAGATACCCTGGGCGGTTAAATATTTTTTCCCTACCGTACTATTTTCTTCAAATAGACAGCTGGACAGTATCACTAGTGTGCCGAATAGGCCGAATAAAAGTCTTTGATTCATTTTCCTCATTTCGAACAAAAATATAAATATTTTGTTTCATAATGCTTAAGAGTGAGCAAATTATAAAAGTATGCTGATTTGCCTACCATTACGGAGTAGAAATTTCTTTTTTCTTGATTATTTTTAAAACACACAACCAAAGAGCTTAATTTACGATGAACTATTCAGCACAATTCAAAGGTCTCGATTCCCAAGATACCTACCCTCTCAGCCAAGTTGTATACCAAGATGAACAAGGAGGCCTCCTCCAAGTCTCACACGATATAAAAGCACTTCAGCAGAAATCCCCTGAAGAATGGAAATCTCTCTTTGAAAAAAGAGCCTCCGAATGCAGTTTGCCTTATTCCTCGGGAATTTGGAGTAAAAAAGAATGGGTGTTACCTGAAATCCCAGAAGAGCACATCGTCTCTCTCAATGAGGGGTGGACAAGTTTACTTAAGCCTACTCGCTTTAATAAGGCTATTGGACAGGATAATGTCTGGGTTAAGCTTTGTGGTAACGGGCACACGGGGTCTTTTAAGGATTTAGGAATGACAGCATTAGTCTCCCAAGTAAACCATATGATTCAATCGGGCTCTCCTATTAAAGCAGTGGCTTGTGCCTCAACAGGGGACACTTCTGCGGCACTTTCTGCTTATTGTGCTTTTGCAGGGATTCCTTCTATTGTCTTTTTACCCAAAGGTAAAATTAGTACCGCACAATTAATTCAGCCCATTTCCAACGGCTCTTTAGTTTTAGCCTTAGATACTGATTTTGATGGGTGCATGGATATTGTACGGGAAGTCACAGAAGACCAGTCTATTTATTTAGCAAACTCCATGAATCCATTACGCATTGAGGGACAAAAAACGATCAGTTTTGAGATCTGCCAGCAATTCAAGTGGGATGTCCCTGATACGATTATCATTCCTGGGGGAAATTTAGGCAATGTCTCGGCTTTGGGTAATGGGTTTGAAATGATGCTAGAACTAGGAGTCATTACAAAAAAACCACGCATTGTTGTCGCTCAATCAGAAAAAGCGAACCCTTTATACCGCTCCTTTTTAAAGGATTACACTCACTATGAGTCTATTACAGCAGGGGAGACCCAAGCCTCAGCTATCCGTATTGGCGCTCCTGTCAGCTATCCTCGTGCGATTAAAACTCTTAAAAAATTCTCTGGAGAAGTCTATCAAGTTTCCGAAGATGAATTGGCCAACGCGGCTCATTTAGCTGATCGTTCAGGGCTTTATTGTTGTCCTCAAACAGGAGTCGCCTTAGGAGCACTTATCCAAATGAAAGAGGCTGGTAAGTTAGATCCAGAAGAAAAAGTTGTGGTTATTTCAACGGCTCACGGACTTAAGTTTTCTGAATTTAAAATTAAATATCACGAAAAACAGCTTCAAGATGTTGTCGCACATCACGCCAACCCCATTG
>CAZLBO010000390.1:0-2690 GCA_964557725.1 uncultured Bifidobacteriales bacterium
CAATTTTATCTGGGGTTGTGATTGGTTGTGCATTCCCCCTTTTAATTACATTTTTTTTAGGGCGAGTTTTTTGCTCTTGGGTTTGCCCTGTGGGTTTTTTACTCGAACTCAATGATTATTTGATTCGTTTTAAAAAGAAGGTGAT
The DNA here is from genome assembly GCA_964557725.1 of uncultured Bifidobacteriales bacterium. Classification (GTDB taxonomy): domain Bacteria; phylum Fibrobacterota; class Fibrobacteria; order UBA11236; family JADFYW01; genus CAZLBO01. Next base: position 146 of record CAZLBO010000390.1, read on the forward strand.
GCACAATAGGTTAGTTTTTTGGAGAGGCCATAAATACACAATACTTATTTTGGCTACTTTGTTATCGTTTATTTTTGCTGTCCCTATTTTGGCCTTTATTTACCCTCCTGCTATTTTGGTAAGGGAGATGCAGACCATTCATTCCTTTCTCTCTTCTCAGACAGGGAAGGGCTTTTTATGGGGAGTGGGAGGCTTAACGGGAGGAAGCCTTTTTGTTTTTGGTGTGATTCTCTCCGAAATTTTATTTTCCCGTAGAATGATTTGTCGTTATTTTTGTCCAGGTGGTGCTTTATTTAGTGTGTTGGGGAGTAAAAGAATCGTTCGAATTTCTGCTCCCAGTGCAAGTTGCACTCAATGTGGAGAATGTAATATAGCCTGTGGAATGGGACTCAAGCCCATGCAAGGCAATACAGGGATGGAATGTGACAATTGTTTTAACTGCATTTCAAGTTGTCCAGAAAACTCACTCTCCATAAAGTTTACAACAAAGTCTGAGTCTCCTATAATAGGCAAAAAAAAGCAGAATGTAGGATAATCGTTGCAATTCCTTGTAAGGCTAGTCTATAATTTTGCATGCCGATAAGAAAGAATTTGGGATGGTTTAAAAAGTTATGGTTATTGACCTTATTTGCTCCTTTGCTTTGGTTAAACCCTCAGGCAAGTTTTAAGCTCAAAGCAAAAACATTTCTCTTAAATACGTTTAATATTGAAAATGCAAATGTGCGATCCTCAGAGAGAATCTCATCGAAAATTTATAATGTTCTCGAAGAGCAAGAAAATATTGCTGTCAAGTGGATTCATGATTCGGATGCTGTTTCCCATGACTTAACCGATAGTTTAAAAAAATCGGCCATCAAAATTAAAAAGATATCTGATTGTCTCACAGTTAGATGTACAGGGGAACTCGCGCGTGTGATGGGGTATGATTATAGCGTGATGGGAAGCATCAAAAAATCGGGAAATAGTTATGAAGTAACCATACAGGTTGTGGATTCAAAAACCCTTGGAGTGGTACATACTCGACAATTGACAGTGAGGCGAAGTAAAAGAGAGGTGATTAAGTCGCTTCCTAAATTAGGAAAGGAACTTGCTCTGGTCATTAGTAAACCGTACTTCCCTAGTAAGTTTAAGCTCAAGGGATTTGGAAAAACAAAATGGGAGTCTAAGGAACATGATGTTTATACCGCTTATCTCCAAGGAACTCGGATAGAAGGTGTCTTAAAGGGGAGGCTTACCAAGGCAAATTCCCCTTATATTATTACAGGTTATTCTGTGGTTCCTGCACGTACACATTTAGTGATTGAACCAGGAGTTAAAATCTTATTTGGTGGCCGTTATACTCATTTAAATGTTTTGGGACAGTTGACTGCCAAGGGAACAAAATTGGAACCCATTATCATACAGTCAGGCCGAAAGATTCCGTCATCATCGGATTGGGATAGAATAGTATTTAAAGGGCGACAGAGAAGTTATTTAGAATATGTTGTGATAAAGCATTCTACTTATGGTGTTGTCGTAAAGGGGGGAGCCGTGAGCTTGTCCCATTGTACCTTCTCTAAAAATTCGGATAGAGGGCTCTATGTTGAAAACGGCGATGTAGAAATGATGGATAGTAAAATTATGAAAGATCATTTGGTGGCTATTCAAGTGGGTGAATATGGGGACGTTATTTTAGAAAGAAGTGAAATAAGTGGGAATCAAAACGGAATCAGTGTTTCTGACTATGGTTCGTTGGTATTGAGAAATACACGGATTATAAGAAATGATCGTGGACTACTTTTGCGCGATAGTGTGCGATTGGTGCTTGAGAATACACGTGTGGAAAACAATAGGGTAGGGGTTGCTTCGAGTACACCACTTTCAAAAAGCTTATTTGTGGGGCTTAAAAATAATCAACAAAATTTGGTTAAAATTACAGAAGAACAATTAGAGGTTTTATTACAAAAACCAAGACCATTACGAGGAAGTAGAAATGAGGCACATGCTTCAAGAACTAATAAAAAATTTAAATCGGGGAGTCAATCAAAAAATAAAAGTGCAGGGTATCAAACAGGGGTAATAGGTAATGCCTCATTGGGTTCAGGGTATCACAACCCTCTTGCTTCCGTTAACAGTACTAATCAAGAAGTTGTGGTGGGGGCGGATACGATAGCGCCAGGAAAAAACTTTGTTCAAGATAAAATTATACCAGGATACTATCAAACAGCTTCTTTATTTTCAACAGTTGAGATGGGAAGGTATTCCATTGATGGAACTTTAGATTTAAGGTGGGATGAGTGGGGTGGAGTTCAGTTAGATGCTTTTTCAATTAAGAGTATGCTGGGTGCTCAGAAGTTTGGGGTGGGAGATTTTGTTGAAAGTGGTTCGGAAATTACTTTATCAAGTTTGCCTATTCGTGGTCTAAAATACAATCTTGATCTTTTACAAAATAAACAGGGCCGAAGTAAAGTGTCTTTTAGTGGAACAATAGGGGAGTCAGAACGTCCTTTTGATGAAGGAGACCGAGTTTTTAATTCATATCAAGATGTGAAAAGCGAAGGATCGG
>CAZLBO010000391.1:0-2689 GCA_964557725.1 uncultured Bifidobacteriales bacterium
TAAATAAGGTGTTTTAAGATGAAAGTAATATGTTGTTTGTTATTGATTAACTGCACACTTTTATTCTCAAGTGGACTAACAAGAAGGGAATTAAAAAGCTTAATAACTGTTACCACAGAAAAACAAACAGCGACTAACCTTAAAAAATGCTTGAACGAAGTTTCGAAGTTTACATATTTAACCTTTGAACGGGTTCAAAAAAAAGGGTTTAATTCTTCGTACAGTGATGTACTTGCACTGATTGAAATACGATTATTGCTAGAAGAATCTAAAAATCCTTATTTATACTTTCTTTCACTAGACCTTCAAATGTTTATAGACTCTTATATATATACTGAGGTGGCAGATTTTCAAATAAAAATTAATAAAGGACGAGAAAATGGGCCTAGGATTTTTAATAATTCCCTATTAGATACCTCTAAAGTGTTTTCTCTTTTACGCAAAAATATTTATTCATTTTCTAAGAATTATAACTACGTCATGAATTTAAAGGGAAAAGTTCAGGCGTTTTGTAAGAAGGAAGATGTAGGACTAGATAGTCTAAGGTATGGGAGTGGGTTTCACAAAGTGTATCCGATTAATTGGAATGAATTGCCTAAAAGGAAAGTAAAAAAAGAAGAAATGATGAAAATACTTTTATACCTCGGAGCAATTGCTGCAAAAAACCATATGTATAATGAAATAGCGAATTTCCCCATCAATGATCTTGTTTTTGCAAAAACGGTAGTCGTTAGAGATTTTTCCATTTCTGTGCGCGCTCTATGTAATGTTCATTTGATAGATAAAGAGATGAACTGGAGTTTGTTAAATGAGTTGATGAACGAGCGAGGCTGGAAAACTTTAAATAAATATTTTAGCGATAAATTGAAACCACTAAGTAATATGTGGGAAGGAAGGGCTTGGGGCTTTCATTCTGTAAGTCAGCCTATCGATTGGGATAAAAAAACTTTACTTTGGAAGTTTGGAATGTTGTTGCAAATATATGTAACAGAAGCCTCATATTTTCCAAATTCAATACAAAGAAATGGGTATTCAAAAATTTGTGTAGGGTTATTGCATAAAAGAATTGATGGAGGCGAGTCGCGTTTGTAATCCCCCCCAAAATAAAAGTTATCAGAGGTGGGATAAGCCAAATGAGCCTGAGTTTGAAGGACTGATATAGCAATCCAAGCCACTAGAAGTTTAATTGGTCGGCTATTTTTAACGGACGGACATGAATTAGGCAAATGATCGACAATTAGCCCCTATTTTTCCTATTTATAAGTCTAGGAAAGAAGAAAATTTGGCAACAGTTTCTTATATTGTGAATCCGAAAAAAAATTTAAAAGATAGAGAGCAAATGAATCGGAACAGCCCTAAAATTCTTATCGCCTTAATGATTATGGTCTCCTGTGCTTTTTCCCAAGCACCCTCTTTATTGGGGAACTCTGTTCGCAAGTTGAGATTGCACGGAATCGAAATTAAAGGCAATGCCTCCATTGATAAATTGGTGATCGAAAGAAAGCTAGAAGTTAAATTGGGAAATGAATACACCCCCAGTGCTATCAAATTAAAAGTGAAAAATTCGATTAAGGCCCTTTATAAGTTGGGGTTATTCTCAGACATCGCAGTGGATTTAAATGAAGAAAAAGAAGCGAATAGTGTGGTACTTGTTATTTCTGTTAAAGTCCATCCGACCTTAGGAGAGATAATACTTGAAGGCACGGATAAATTGGACGAAGACGACATTCGAGAGAAAATGGAATTGATTGATGGGCAAGTCTTCTCTCCTTCCGATGTGGAAGTCGAACAAAAAGCAATCCTCGATTTTTACCGTGAAGAGGGCTACTTACTGGCCAGTGTACGTGTCAAAGAAGTAGTCGATGGGGAAACTGAAAAAGTGGACTTAACCTTTGTGGTTACAGAAGGGGATAAAGTTAAGGTTAAAACCGTAAAGATTAAGGGAAACAAAGAAATAAAAACAGGGAAGATTAAAGGGAGCATGGTCACTAAGCAAAAATCTTGGTTTTTTGGTATTGGTGGGGAGTATAAGGAAGAAGAATATCAAAATAGTTTGGACTCCATTATTCACTATTACCGTCAAAAGGGTTATTTAGATGCATCCATTGTCTCAGAGCAAATATCTTATTCCGATGACCGTAAATTCATTGATATTGCTATTGAGGTTTCAGAAGGGATTGAATATAAATTTGGAAAAGTAAAATTTGTTCACAATGATATTATGGATGAACGTGGAATGCGTCAGCAAGTGATGTTGGATTCAGGGGATGTCGTTAATATCCTCAAACTGGACGCTTCAAAATACCAGGTAGAAGCCATGTTCCGAAATGTAGGCTACTTGTTTGTGCAAGTTCATGAACAAAGGGTTTACAGAGACTCAATGGTTGACGTAACCTATACGATTAAAGAAGGGAATATTGCCCATATCAATAAGGTTTTTGTGAGAGGCAATAGCAAAACTAAAGATAAAGTAGTACGACGTGAGATTAAAATCTTTCCGGGAGATGTTTTTAGTCAAGCCTTAGTCATGCGGTCACAACGAGATGTGATGCAACTTAACTTTTTTGATCAAGTCGCTCCTAATTATGAACCCATTGGTGATGATGATGTGGACTTAGTTTTTAATGTGCAAGAAAAAGAAGCGGGGACAGGGACTTTTTCAGCAGGTGCGGCTTATAGCCAGAATCAA
>CAZLBO010000392.1:0-2687 GCA_964557725.1 uncultured Bifidobacteriales bacterium
CACACTTGAATCGGAAGCCTTTATCTTTCCCTGGAATAACGCCACTCAATTCAATGCAAATGAAGATGCACGCCATCTGAGAATAAGAGCTCATAAAGGGGCTACACCACAGGAATCATTTTTCATGTTTTCATCAGGTGCTAATTATACAGAAATTGATAATGAAAATGGGACGAGTAACCGAGATGCGGCTATATTAGGAAGCCAACCTTTTCAAGCTTCTCCACGCACTTTGCCTTTAAGAACGGCTAGGGTAAATAATATGGGAGCTGATGCTTCTTCCCCTAATATTGGTCCAGATTTGGGGGGGATAGATTATGACCCAATTAATAAGCTTGTATTTGTTTCAATGAACAGAACAGGTTTGTCTGAAAGAAGTGAAGTTTTTCAAGTGTATGCTTATAACCCTACTGCGGTTAAGTTTCAGGGAAGATTGCGTGTTTCAAAACCCACTGGGGGAGCGACTCGACAGGCTTTTTCATTTATCAGTGTAGATCCTGAACATAAAGTGGTCTTGTTGCAAGCGGGGGATCATTGGTCACCTGCTAATGATATTCTTTATTTAGCTCAATATAGCCCAACGGGCGATACCACAACACTTGCTACTATCTCAAACCTTCATCAATCCTCTAATTTGAACTTGGCGGGGCAGACCGCAGATATAAACTCTCGAGTACAAAACCCAACTTGCGCGGCATATGGTGTAAAGGATAACCATTTATACGCCTTGCTAGGGGGAGGTTATCATATTAATAATGTAAATAAGGCCTCGGGTATTTATGTGTTTGATCTTGGAGTAGTAGGGGGAACTTATGAGTTAAAAGCCCCAATCGCAAAAATCCCTTTTGATAATAAAATTACAGCGATAGAAGTTCATGGGAATGAGGTGATTGTTTCTAGTCATGGATTGCATACCTATAACTTGAATACCCTTTTATCAGCCACGGGCAACCAGTCTGTTAGTCCTTCTTTAGTTTATCCTTTGCCCTATGTTACATATGAATTTGATACCGCACGTGTAAGTGGTGAAAAATATTTATTTTTAGCCTCTGGAAAAGAGGGGATAGATGTTTTTCGAATGACGAACAATGGAAATGCTCTTATCACTAAGCCAATCACAAGTAGTGTACGAAATACAACGCTTAAAATTGGTGCAGGACAAGTTTTGTTTGAAACGGGGGGAGGACTCACTCACCTGGGTTCACCTGCTATGAATGATAGTGGAACAATAGCGATGTGGGCAGTGACAGACAATCAGCAAGAGGTGATTGTACTTAAACAAAAGGGGGGGAAGCCTCAAATAATTGCTCAAACTCAAGAAGGAGTTTATCGCTCTTTTAGTCGTCCTAGTATAAATAATCAAGATGAAGTTACTTTTTGGGCGGGTAAATCCAATGGCGATGAAGTCATTGTATTGTATAACGGGTCTTTAACAGAAACGGTACAAAAAGGCTCAGATCTTTTTTTACGGCAGCCAGAAATTTCAGATAATGGTTCAATTGCATATATGCGTGGACTTTCGAATGGGAGTGCACAAGTGGCCTTAAAATCGAGTGGGGGGAGTGTGAGTTCTGTCGGTGCTAGTAGTGCAGAGGGTTATTATGATATCTCAAATAGTGGTTCGGTTGAAATAAACAAAGACTATGTTCGTATCGCAGGGGGGCCAGCTACCTATCGATCTTTTGGGCAAGAAGTTACTCATTTTAATATTGGGAATACTTCTGTAATGAACAGGCATCAGTCTTATAATGGTTTTAATCCTGCTAATTTTTATTATGGTGTGGCGCATAGTAATGGGAGTGCTGTTTTTGTATCGCAGCAGCACACTCAAACGGCTGGCCTTGTGGATGCTTGTATGGGAGATGCTCTTTTATTTTATGATAATGCAAACCCAAACTTGCCAAATTTTATTGCACTTCCCTCAGATGTAGTAGACGGAAAAAATCTACGAAATTTGAATTTTAAAGATAGTTACAATGAAGCAGGAGCTGTTGTGTTTACTGCTGATTTAAAAGGGACTAATGGGGTAATTCAACAAGCCTTGATAGGTTATCGGTACAATGAGCAAGTGGTAGGTATTGGTGCTTTAAGGTTAAAATCACTATCAGAAAAACCGGGGAAAAAGTTTAATGTAATGGGGCGTTCTATGCTTAAAACTAAAGTTTGGGAACCCTCATTTTTTTATCAAAAAAATTAATTAAAATTAAAAAAGGAACTTGTGATGAGACAAAAATTATTTGTAATGGTAGTGGGTATTTTATGTATTTCTTCCATGACATGGGCACAAAAAATTGTTACCATTAATACAGCAGCTGACGATGTAATCGTTGTCGTTTTAGAGTCGGGAATTCATACAGGGACTTATCAAAACCCAATTGACATGACTACTACAAGTTGGACGGTTGATGGTGGTGCTGTTAAGACCTTGAATAGAGGGGCAAGGCCTTGGGATGAATTAGAAAATAACGCACCAGGTTATTCCGGTTACCCCATTACCATGCGACATTTTATTTATCTTACGCTTAACAGCAAACTCGTCAATCAAAAAACTTATGCACTAGTCACTCCCCATGGGTCAAAGTCCTTTACTTTTGATGAAACTAAAACTTTTTGTGAAAGCATTAAAACAAATCAAGTAGGCTACAATCCTAAATCTACTGTTCGTTATGCTAATTTGGGTATTTTTT
>CAZLBO010000393.1:0-2680 GCA_964557725.1 uncultured Bifidobacteriales bacterium
TTGTTTGATAAAAAGATCTTTGGAACCCTTCCCAATTTTATCATACCCTAGCTTTCCTTCTTGCTTAACCTCTTTAGACCATTGAATAATAAATCCTACATCTTTGGCTAATGTTTTGGGAGAAATTTTCTGTCGTAAAAATATTTTGAGAATCCCAAGAAGTGCCTTGAAGATGTATCTCCATCTGAACCCGATAAACGCAGAGGTAATGGTGCCACCCAATACAATGGCCGCACTGCCATAGCTGATAAACATGTTCCAATCTTCGGTAGCGCTCCAAACACCCCAGCCCACCACAGCCATTCCTAAAACGACCCCTAATAAGGTAGATAATGAAATAAACATTACTTGTTATTCCTTCCCTATTTTGTTTAACATATTAGTCACATTAGGCATATCAGGATTGAGTTTGAGAGATTGTTTCCAAGATTTTTCAGCCCCGTTTTTATTACCTAGCACATAAAGTATGGTTCCCATTAAAGCATGTCCCTCTGCTGTTTCTTCTTTATTGAGAGATTGAAGAGTCATATCCATGGCCTCTTTATATTTTTTCTGATAAAATAACTCTTGGGCTTTTCGGAGCTCTGCAAGAACCATGTGTAAATGAGTAGAATTGCTTGTTTTTAATTCCCCTGAGGTTGAATCTTGTAGGGGGAGGTTCCAGCCTTCACCTGAAGGGGGAGGTGAGTTTGGAGCTTGTGGTGAGGGGGATTGGGAATGGGTAGGATTGTTAGAAGGTTTATTCTGTGAGGGAGTAGGAGAGTAAGTGTCTATGTTGTCTTTTCGATAGGGAGAGCCTGTCATTTGTAAAAAAACATCTTGGTTGTTGAGATCAAAAGTGATATTCATTTGTGAAGATCTATTTGAATAAGTAATCTGCATTTTAGTTGATTCGTTAGAGGGGGAAGCATTTGTATTAGAAGGGGTTACGAGAGGTTGGTTAGAAGATAGATATTGTCTTTCTTTTTTTTCAGGCCTTTTGACCTTATTTTCTTTATGTGTAACAGGCTGTTTAGCTGAAGGTTGCTTGGTTGGGTCCGATTTGTTTGAAGCACAACTTGTTAAGTTGATCACTAATAAAAGGATCAAATTCACCACACATAATAGTGTGAGTAAAGTTTTAAAAAGTGTAGTTGAGAAGATCAACTTCATAAGCAAAACTCTTTAGATCAATGATGGCACCTTTGGTACTTGGTAAAGTACCTGTCCCGGATATTTTTTTCTGCGTAGGTAAGTACATTCCACCAATGCTAATGGCAAAGCGTCGAGATAACTGAGCTTTGTAACCAAAATTAAGGGTGGGAAAGGCTGGATCCACAAAGAAGGGGATATTCCATCGTCCTCCAAAATAAGTAGCAAACCAATAACCCCTATCAGGGTTGGCTTTTTGTAGGATAATAGCAATAAGAGTGACTCCTACATGCATGGCAGTGAGTCGAGTGAGTTTGGTTGTTGTGCTATCTTCTTTGGATAACATAATCCAGCTTGCTCCTGCTTGTATTGACCAATAAAGCCTTCGAGATTCCAACAAGGCATCGGCAACTTGAGCTTCAATATTGATGGCATCCATTCGCATATCTTTAATGACCGCATCTTCTTGTGTAAACTTAGCTATAGGGTAAAATCTTAAAGGAGTCGCAATGGTCCATTTCATATCAAAAATAGAAGTTTTGATTTTGTTTGGGCCGGCAATAAGGTTAACAGACCAAAGAATTTCGGCCGTACGATGTTTTATCAATTTTAAGTTGAGAAGAACATCTCCCTCTTTTGTTTTACTGCAATTACCATCTAAAAAGGCATCTAACCGCAACTTATCTCCAAGCTTCCAAAGTTCTTCAATGGTGGGAATGGTATTTGAAATATTGAGTGAAGAGTCAGTCGAAACAATTTTTAAGGTTTTGAGCTCAGGGGGAGCAAGAATTCTAATTCGCCCTCTATCACTTAAAATACTTTCGATGCGTCCTTGTATGTGTCGAGAAACCCCTTGGGAAAAATCATTAACATCTGTTTTTATTCGATAGATAGCAAGTCGCTCTACTTCTGGAGGGATATCCCCTAAGTGTTGGCTAAGTTGCTTCATTACCTCATCAATTTGTTTGATGCTTAGGGAGCTTTCATGAAAAGGATTGTCGGAGGGTAAGTCTTTGTTATTTGTTTTAGCTGTGGCTCCCATGTAAATGGTTAGCAAAAATAAAAGAAAGAGTTTTCTCATTCGGGTCGGCCTCCAGCCAACTTGATTTCTTTTCGGATCGATTTCAAAAATTTCTTTTGAGCGAGTTCGGACTTCTCGGGTGTTTCATCTTGAGCGTTTTCTAACCCTGAGTTCACCATCTCTTGCATGCGTTCAGGAAGAAGCTGAAGCACTTTGTGAACAAGGGCTTCTTCTCCAGCTGCAAGGGTAAGAACGATAGTTTCTTGATCCAAATTGTTAACAATATTTTGTAAAAATTTATCAGGTAATTCGGGAACTTCTGGGAGGGTAATAAATTTATCACGGATTTTTTCTGCCAATGTTAAGTTGACTTCAGAAATAGAATGGAGGTATTCATTTTGTGCGTTTAGTGGGAGGTTGTCTAAGACTTCGACAATGCTCTCTACTCCGTCGGCAGAGACGTATCGCATGTTTACGACAGCAATTGCTTTAGTCGAGAGTCTATCAGCTAGCTCCTTGTATACTTTA
>CAZLBO010000394.1:0-2676 GCA_964557725.1 uncultured Bifidobacteriales bacterium
CCTCTTTCTTGGACTTGCTCGTGCCATAGGCGAAACAGCCCCTATTCTCTTTGTAGGAACTGCCTTTTCGGGCATTCAAATTCCTAGTTCATTAAGGGAGCCTGTAATGTCTCTCCCCACCCATATTCTCGTCCTCTCCATGCAAGCCACCAATCAACAAGCACTTAAAAATGCTTGGGGAGCCAGTTTTATATTAATTGTTTTAGTGCTTCTTTTCAGTAGCCTTGGATTGTGGAGCCGTTATCAACTCAAAAAAGGGAGCCTCAGATGAATCAGCCACTTAAGCTTAAAATCTACGAACCAGAAGAGAAAGCTCTTACGACTATTAATGTCAAAAATTTTCAAGTTTGGTTTGAACAAACTCAAGTTTTAAAAGGCATTGATATTGCTTTTCAAAAAAACAAAGTCAACTGTATTATCGGGCCTTCTGGCAGTGGAAAATCCACTTTAATCCGAGGTCTCAATCGCATTAATGATGGAGTAAAAGGCTACCAATGTAAAGGAGAGGTTTATTTTGAAGGGCACGATATTCTCAAACGGAATGTGGATGTCACTAGGCTTCGTTCAGAAATAGGCATGGTGTTTCAAAAACCCTGTGTTTTTCCCAAATCTATTGCTGAAAATGTACTTTTTGGTGTCCAACAAATTTCTCAACTATCAAAGCACGCCAAAGCACAACTCGTGGAAGACTGCTTAAAATCAGTTGCCTTGTGGAAGGAAGTCTCCCACCGCCTCCAAGACAAAGCAACGTCCCTCTCTATTGGACAACAACAGCGCTTATGTATTGCACGCACTTTAGCTGTTAAACCCAAGGTCATTTTATTAGATGAACCCACCTCTGCCTTAGACCCTGTTTCCACTCGTGCAATTGAAAACCTATTACTCAAATTAAAAGAAAAGTACACCCTTATTTTTGTCACTCATAACATTCAACAAGCGAAGCGTATTTCCGATTACCTAATTTTTATGTGTGAGGGGAAGGTCATTGAACAAGGCCCCAAACAAAAAATTTTCTGTCAGCCAGAAAAAAAGAAAACCCAACAATACCTCAATGAGGAATACTGTGACTGCTAAGTTATAGAGCTTAAAATCAGTTATTCTCCATTGAGATAGACACGTTCGACACGGTGTCCTAATGAACAGATAATATCATAAGGATGAGATTGTTTAAGCCTCGCCCAATCCTCTACTGTAATCTCTTGCTCTTTACTTTTACCAAATACAATGACTTCATCTCCTAACTTCGCTTCAGAACAATCAGACAAGTCGACCGTTACATAATCCATAGAAACATTTCCTATTAAGCGTACTTTTTTATTCCGAAGAATAACATATGCCTTTTCTTTTAAGTAAAAGGGAATACCATCTGCATAGCCAATAGGTAAAGTACCAATAAGAGTTTCTTTCTCTAGAACAACTCTTCCTCCATAACCAATAGTAGAGCCATTAGGCAAACTTCTTATTGAAATCAACCTTGTTTTTAAGGCTAAAGTAGGGTGTAATGTATATGCTTTGTTCCCTAATAGGTCAAAAACCCCATAGAGATTTATCCCCGTACGCACCAAGTTAAAATAAGTATCAGAAAAGTTATTAATCCCATCAGAATTAGCAATATGAATAAGTGAAAAGGGAACATCTATTTGTTCTAACAATGCCTGAAACAGCCTCATTTGTAAAATTGTTTTTCCATCCTCAGGGTCATTAGCATTTGCAAAATGAGAGTAGATCCCTTCAAAATTAAGATGCGAAAGCATCATGCACTTTCTGATAATACTTTTGGCCTGACCGATAGGCACCCCCAAGCGCCCCATGCCTGTATCCACCAAAAAGTGAACACGAGTCACCTTACCTTGCTTTTTACTTTCCTTAGAAATCAACTCTGCAGACTTAAAGCTATCAACGGGGCATATTACATCATTTGCCACTGCTTGAGGTACCTCCCATGGAAATAGGCACCCCAGTACCTGTACCATTACATCCACACTTTCTCGAATTTCTAATGCCTCTTTAACTTCTGCCACCCCAATACGAGTCACTCCTTGTTTAACCAGATTTTGAGCGATCACAGCAACACCAATTCCATATGCGTCTGCTTTTAAAACCACCATCACTTCTGCTGGAGCAACAACATCTACTATTTTCTTGTAATTAGCACCTATGGCTTTGAGATCAACTTCTAACCAAATCCTTGCATTGATTTTTAATCTACTATTTTGAATTTGTCCAGTCAGAAATATTCTCCCTTTCTGTCTGTAAAATAACTTTTCTGATATCAGAATAAAAGGGGATTTTTTCAGTAAGAAAAGGCTCTTCAAGAGCCATTAAGTCTACTTCCGGAAAACTTTCTTGTGACTCCAGCACCAACCCACTAAACAACGGGGATTCTAAACGCTCAGCTTCACTACTACTTTCTCCTCGCCTTTCTTCCAAACTATCATCAGGTGAGGATTCTATACTTGACATGCCTAAAAGTATTAAAATGACAACTACATGCTTACTCATAACAATGACACAATGTCTTTTTTTCATCTTATCCACCTTCTGGGCATACTTTATTAAATTTTTCTTGCACTGTTAAAAAATCATCTTGATAATTTTGATACTTCTCCATTATATCTTCTCTATTTAAAAATGGACACAATAAATGAGAGGTCGGATACAATTCCACAAACCGCT
>CAZLBO010000395.1:0-2670 GCA_964557725.1 uncultured Bifidobacteriales bacterium
ATTCCCATTATTTATGAAGAGATGAAGAAAAATGGTTCATCTAAACCTTTATTTGATACAGATTCGCCTAATAGAAGCTTTTTTGTGGTGGAATTCCCTATTATACCCAGTTTTACTGATACCAAAAATGGTGGTGATTCAATCAGTGGTGCAATCGGTGGTGCAATTGAAATGACTGACCGTCAAAAAGAGATTGTTAATATTATTAAATTGGACAACAAGGTTAGCTACAGGGCTATTGCAGAAAAACTAGGTATTAACAATTCGGCAGTACAGTCTCATTTAGATACATTAAAAGAAAAAGGTATTCTCAAAAGGATTGGTGGAACACGGGGACATTGGGAATTGTCTGAGGCGTGTTGTTAGAGCTTACCCTTGCCCTGCCTCTGTGGATTCAAACAGTAGGGAATAAGTTAAGTGATAATATTCTGGATAGAGGCTTTTATATTTTTGAAGCAAGTCTCCTCTTCCTGATTTGAGAATCGCTTTTAAAGTATTAACGCAAACAGAGACCATGGCCATTTCATAGTAAGGGCGTAAGGTATGTTGATGCCGTTTGTCAAGGATGTTGAAAAAGTCAATGTGATTGAGTCCATTTTTAAGCCAAAAATTTACATCTGTATCATTGGTCGAATACCACCGTCCTTCATTGTGTTTGCGGTAGCGACCCATGACTTCATCAATAAACCCAATAGGTCCTTTTTCTGCGTGTAAAAGGTGGAGGAGCCAGTCTCCTGGGACAATATTCCCTGGGTAGTTTTGTTGTATCTCTTGGGGAGATTTGAAACGCCAACGGTAAACCACGGAATTGGTTTGAATAAAATTCCCCTGTGCTAACTCTGTAAGAGAGGTAGTAGGTTGCTGAAAGACAAAAGGATGTGTGGAACGATTGGGATAGGTGTTACTGATTTGACTATGATCCTCCCAAAAATATTCAATGGGATGAAAGCAAAGAGAATAGTCGGGGTGTTGTTCAAGGTAATCCACTTGTTTTTGAAGCTTGAGTGGATCCGTCCAATAATCATCGCCCTCACATAGAGCAATATACTTGCCTTGGGCGAGGCAGAGGTTATCTACAAAGTTTTCTCCTGGGCCCATATTTTTTGAATGTAAAATGGCCTTGAGGCGATCAGGGTTTGCATTTGCATAATTCTGAACAATTTGAGCGGTAGAATCGGTGGAAGCGTCATCGCTGACGAGAATCTCTAGGGGGAAGGAGGTTTTTTGCATTAAAAAACTCTCAATCGCTTGGGCAATGTACTTCTCTTGATTATAAGTCACGCAACAGATGCTGAGTAAAGGCTTTTGAGTCATAGGAATATTTTAAAGCTTTCTTCAAGCAGAATCCATTAAAATAGTGTTTTTTGAGGAGGAGATTAAAACTCTCGAAACTCATGGATATAGTTTTGTTTATTTGAGATAATTGAGTTTAATGAGAGAAACAATTTATGTCACCAAACCTGTGTTACCTCCCTTAGAGGATTTTGTCAGCAGTTTAAAAAAGATATGGGATAAAAAGATTCTTACAAATGGGGGGCCATTTCATCAGGAGTTTGAAAAAGAGTTAGCCGATTATTTAGGTGTCAAGCACCTTTCTCTTTTTGCTAATGGGACTTTAGCTTTAGTGACGGCTTTGCAAGCTTTAAAAATTTCGGGAGAAGTAATCACCACTCCTTTTAGTTTTGTAGCGACGACTCACTCTATTTGGTGGAATGGAATCAAGCCTGTATTTGCTGATATTGATCCGCAGAGCTTAAACTTAGATCCGCAAAAAGTGGAGGCAGCGATTACTCCTCAAACCACAGCTATCATGCCTGTTCATGTATATGGAAACCCCTGTGACGTCCATGCGTTAAAAGAAATTGCCGATGCCTATGGCCTCAAGTTAATCTATGATGCCGCTCATGCTTTTGGCGTTCAGACAGAGGGACAATCCTTACTCAATTTTGGTGACCTTTCTATTTTGAGTTTTCACGCCACAAGGGTTTTTAATACCATTGAAGGAGGGGCGCTGATTTGTCATGATGAGGCCACAAAACGTCGCGTTGATTTTTTGAAGAATTTTGGTTACTCAGGAGAAACACGAGTGGTAGCCCCTGGTATCAATGCGAAAATGAATGAGATGTTAGCTGCTTTTGGGCTACTTCAGCTACAAAGTATTGAGGAGCAGATTGAGAAAAGAAAAAGGATATTTGAAGTTTACAAACAGAGGATACAAAGTATTTCTGGATTACGGCTTCATGGTTGTGAGGAGGGGGTAAAGGCAAATTATGCTTATTGCCCTATTTTAATTGATCAGGAAGTCTATGGAAAGAGCAGAAATTGGCTTTATGATGAATTGAAAAAAAAGGGAGTACATGGGAGAATGTACT
Organism: uncultured Bifidobacteriales bacterium; assembly: GCA_964557725.1. GTDB lineage: Bacteria > Fibrobacterota > Fibrobacteria > UBA11236 > JADFYW01 > CAZLBO01. The sequence goes on from CAZLBO010000395.1 coordinate 2,373, forward strand.
TCTTTCCTCTTATCAGTTCTTTTAATACCTATAGTGGATTAGCTTCTGCTAGTAGAGAAAACTTACCTGTGGCTAATCAGGTTGCAGAGTCCGTTTTATGTTTACCGCTTTTCCCCGATCTTCCTTTGGATGACATTCATTATATTTGTGATTTGTTAGAAAAATTTGGAGGAAAAGGGGGATGAAGGGTTCATGTTGCTTAGGTATTATGCAACCCTACTTTTTACCTTATCTTGGATATTGGCAACTCCTAAATAAAGTAGATCAATTTGTGATTTACGATAATATAAAGTACACG
>CAZLBO010000396.1:0-2667 GCA_964557725.1 uncultured Bifidobacteriales bacterium
AACACCACGGTTATTGTCAATGATGGACAAACCGTTGTTATTGGAGGCCTCACAAATAATATTAAGCGTAATGTAGAAACAGGTGTTCCTTTTCTTAAGGATCTCCCTCTCTTAGGCTACCTCTTCAAATACACCAAAAAAGAAAGCAACAAACAAGACCTTATTATTTTCATCACCCCTCATATTGTTAAAAATGACAATTATACTCCAAGCCCAGATTTAGGAAGTGGAAGTTTGCAAAAATCATTTTCTGCTAAGGCAAAGGCCGTTAAGCCAATGATTTCATCTACAGAAATGGAAGATGGTGAGGTGAAAGACTTTTTAGAAGGATTGGGAAAGTAAGAGGTAGGTCTTTATTTTAAAAACCATTCCATCATTTCCAACGCCTTCTTTTCCATCCTTCCTCACGCCCTGTATGATACAAGCTTTCTCGATAATCATTAAACCCTAACTTAAAAGCCACAGACTTTAACCTTTTGGGAATGAGGTACAATAAATAGTTCAAAATTTTAGCTTCCCAATTTGAGTAATATTTAATTCCTAGTCTTTTGAAGGTGATGTCCGTTTCTTCATAATAACTGTCAACTTCAAGAAGGCTTTTTTGCTCAGAGTGACGCCGCCCCCCTCCTAAGAGAGTCTCGACACCCATCAATTCTGAATACTGAAAGAATCGAGCCCAAAGGTCAAAGTCTCCTGCTACACTCCACTCTGTTTCTAAATACGCCCCTGCTTTTTCCCAAAGTGAACGACGCCACATTGTTGACTCTTGTTGAATCCAGTATTTTGAAAACTGATTGGCACGAGGCAAGTTTTCACCTCGCATAAACCCACCCTTACTAAATCCATCTTTATACATTGTTCTTATCAAGCGTCCTTCAACATCATACCAAACAGAATACAAACTAGTGATCCAGTCTACACCTTGATGCTCACTAAAAATTTCTGCAATGATACTCAATGAATCTGGCGATAACAGGTCATCTGAATTAATCCACAGCATAATCTCACCTGTGGTTTTTTCAAATCCCTTACTTATAGCATCATACATTCCTTTATCAGCTTCACTCACCCAATAATGAAGCTTATCCGAATACTTACTTATGATATCAGCACTATTATCCGTTGAGCCCCCATCTATAATTACATATTCAAGATTCGGATAGTTCTGCTCTAAAACTGATAAAATGGTAGCCTCTATAAACTTACCTTGATTAAAGGAAGGAGTTACAATCGATATCTTAGGAAGTTTCAAGTCATCCGTCCTCTTTTCTATTTAAAAAAGGATACCATTATTTACGCAAAAAACCCTAAAAATTAAACGCCCTAAAACAAAGATACTCTTGCTTTTTGCACAAAAAAAAAGATTTACACCCCTTCTCTTTGAAAAGGAGAAGGGGTGTAAATCAAGTAGTCAGTATAAGAACGAATTTACTTTTCTAACATTCCTTTATATTTATCACCTAATGAATGAGCATAGTCAGCTAATTTCTTAATATCCTCATCAGATAACTTCTTTGCCTTTGCCTTCATCATTTTAGTGGTCTTCGTTTTTCTTTCGCCTGAAGCTATCGCTTTAATTTGTTCCACAGCATAGTCTGCGTCTAAACCAGCAATTCGAGGCCCTTTATACGTTTCAACTATTCCGTCTTTAGCCTTTCCCATTCCATCTACGTTATGGCATTTAACGCAGCCTTTTTTCTTAAACATTTTTTTCAAAGCCTTTGCATTATCTGCAGCATGAAGACTCCCAACAAAAATAGCCCCTAAAATAATCCACTTTTTCATAATATCCTTTCTCTTCAAGATTTCTATCAACCCTTAGATTTAATATATTCTGTTTAGCCTTTTTATTCCCGTCCTCTTTTGTGACATAATGGCAATTTAAAGTCAGATGAGGCGTTTATAGGGAAGTAGACTCATCAATCCACCCTTAACCAAAAAGTGACCAGTCCCTTATCAGCACTTTTTGACTTTCTCGTCCCTTTTGAAGACAATTCTCCCATTGCTTTTAGTCCATCTAGTAATTGTAAATACATCCTCTGTGGCACCTGCACAAAAATCCTTTTATTCTTTTTCTCCGTAATCCCCTTATTTTTTTTGATCACTTCAAAAACTTGCTCCACCCCCACACCCTCTTTTAATTTCAGTTGGAATGACAATAAAGAGGGAGGAGGAGAAAAAGAAGATGAAGCCATAGGTTTTGAGGATACATCTGCTACTTCTTGTTCAGAATCTGCCATGTATAGAGAGGGACTTTGAGAAGGGGTTTTATCAGCCTTTCCTTTACCCCTGCGAACTTTTAATTTCGAGGCCACTTGAAGCCTTTCCTTTTTAGGAGCAGCCTTGATTCGAGCTCGCTTACGAATCATTTTTCTCTTTCTCTTTTTGGGTGAATGACTTTCTATCTGTTCCTTTTTCTGTGGGTACTCGTCCTTTTCTTCAATAACATTTACAGATTGTGGTGAGGTATTCTCTACCTGTTGCTCCAATTCTTGTTTTTCTTTTTCAATCCAATGAGGCATACTAAATTCTGGAGACAAATAGACTCCCACAATAATCACCAAAGTAAACAATAAACCCACCGCCCTCACAGGCACCCTTTGCCACCAAGCCTTTACTCTTACCTGTATGCTATTTAAAGAAGTTCCCTCCTGTGCCAACCTGCGA
>CAZLBO010000397.1:0-2662 GCA_964557725.1 uncultured Bifidobacteriales bacterium
ATTCATTCATCTGGCCTATTTTATCTTCTTTAGCAAACTTAGAGAGCACAGGGTAAGAGGCTGCCCCCACGGCAAAACCAAAAACAGCGACTAAGGTATACATTATCCGATAAGCGTACCCCAAGCTAGAGATTCCATTTTCCCCAAACCTCGATCCAAAACTTTTTAGTACAAATTCCAAAGCAAAAACAGCTCCAAGCCCCAAAACCAATGGCAAGGTTAACTGGGCATAGCGAAGCACGCTTTTATTTATTTTAGGAAGCCCCGGAGTCACCTTCATTCCTACTCGATAAGCCCCGAAAAGCTGAAGGGCAAGGCCACCTATCAGCGCTCCCCCTAAGACCCCCCAACAAAAACCATAAAGACCATGCGCCCTACCTAACCAGCCTCCAATAATAATTGCCCCATTGTAAAATAAGCCCATAAGTGCAGGAAAGAGAAACCGCATTTTAACATGTTGAATGGCCGTAAACAACGCTGCATAGAAAAAGCAAATTTGAGCGGGTAAAATAATTCGAGAATAGGTCACCGCTAAGTCCAAAATTTTGGGGTTCATGCTTGAGTCTGTTAATAATTCAAGAATCGGACGGATAAAAATCCAACACAACACAATAAAAGGAATAAGCGTCAGAGAAAAAAGCTTGAGCAAATGAGAGAAAAATTCCCAGCCCTTGTCCTCCTGCTTCTTTACCATAAAGGCGGTAAAAATAGGGATAAAAGTAATGGATAAGTAACCTGTAGACACGATGTGATTGATAATGTCAGGCACTAAAAAGGCAAGGTCATAGGCACTTTTCTCAAAACCAAGCCCCACCATATCGGCAAGAAGCACGTCTCGCAAAATCCCTAAAACCCGACTCAAAAGAGTCGCCACACTAATAATTAGAGTCGCTTTTAATATTCGTTTATCTGCCATGGTTTCTGCAAGATAAGTTTGTGACTCAAAACAAGTAAGAGAAATTTAAAAAAAGTACCGCCTTAAGCCACCCCAATACAGGCTCTCAAGTTCTGAAGTAGAAAGGTTTGAAAGTACAAGCATGGGTTGTTAGCTTGCACCTAAGATTTAACCAAGGATAACAAATGGCAGAAGTAAAAGGTTTAACAGGTTTAAGACCTTCCATTGAAAAAGCACCCTCGCTCACGTCCCCCCCTTACGATGTCATTAAAGAGGGAAGTCCTTTAGAGGCTCTACTTAAAAAAAATACAGAATCTCTTTACCATATTATTTTGGGAAGCGCTCCCAAGGAGACCTTGGACAACTTTGTTTCTTCGGGTTTATTACAAAAAGACTCTGAGCCTTGTTTTTATGTTTACGAACAAAATTACGCAGGCGGACAACGCATCGGTGTTTTTGTAGCGGTTAAAGTAGATGACTATTCTGAGGGGAATGTTATTCGTCATGAAAAAACTTTTGATAGTAAAGTTCAAGGGCGAATCGCTTTGGCTAAAGTAACCGAACATACCATTGGCCCTATCTTTTTGCTTACTGCTTCTCCTTTGCAACAAATATTTGATGGTATCCGAAGCTCTCAAAAACCTGAATATGATTTTAAAACAGATTTAGACGGAAACTCTGACTTAGATGGTATTTCAAGCCGTATTTTTAGAGTGACAGAAGAATCACCTGAAGGGCAGTTGTTGATCCAAGCCATGGGAGAGAATCCTCTCTATATTGCGGATGGGCATCACCGTTACCATGCTGCACTTAAAAACGAACAAACTCATACTTTAGCATACATTGTTCAAGATGCCAAAATTCAAGCATATAACAGAGTCATCAAAACAAAAATTGCTTTTGCCGATGTCATGGATAAATTAAACTTACAACCTGTGGACAGCTTTCACACTCCTCCCAAAAATTCCTTCTGTATTTACAGTCAGGGAAAGAGTTACATCCTCAAAGCCTCAGAAGTGCCTTTGGATGTAGTGGGTAAATTAGATTGCAGTATTTTAGAGAAAGAGCTTTACCCCCATTTAGAAGTAACCCATGATATGATTTTGGATCAAGCCTATTTTGATTATTACGCTGAATCGGAACTCGACACCATGAAGGCACAAGTCGATTCTGGCAAATATGATATTGCTGTGGCCTTACATCCTGTTTCTATTGAAAAGCTAATGGATGTGGCTAACGCAGGCCTCAAGGATTCTGAAATTGTCATGCCCGAAAAGTCCACGTTCTTTTCACCTAAGATTCTCTCTGGGTTGTTTTTGTACCGACACGAGTTTAAGTAAGGAGTGAGGGGGCTTATAGCCCCTTTTTTGCTCACGCATAAGGGCTGTTTTGGTAATCACTTCTTGAAGAGATTCGGTATCTGTTTTATTTATAATGTTACTTTTCATTTTGTTTCTGTTCTGTTTTTAGTTATCTAGAGCTTAGAATCACTACTCCTACCCTTCAAGGATAGGAGTTAAGTCATTTTGTTACACTATCGGAGGACATTCACAATTGATGAAAAAATCATTAAAAATTAATGTCTTCATTCTATTATTAGTATCAATTAGTTTGGGAAAAAGTGGTATAGATTCTTTGCCATCATTAATCAAACATAGAACATATTTTAATAAAATTTTATCTAAACACATGCACCCAGTTTGGTTTCCCGAATTAACCCCTGTCACAAAGGAAAATTATTATTGGAGTGCAAGACTTGATAATATT
>CAZLBO010000398.1:0-2662 GCA_964557725.1 uncultured Bifidobacteriales bacterium
TTTGTATTGTCCCGAAGCAACCAGAGTCCCCCCCGCTGCATTATCCGACAGCTCCCAAGTTTCTCCCAAGTCCTTTAAAGAACCATCTCCTTTACCCAATAAAGCATATAATTTATTGCCTCCCCAAATTTTAGTTTGTAAAAGGGGTTTAAACTTTATTAAGCCTAGCATAATAATTTCTCCTTATTTTCAGTGAAGATCTTTAAATTCACCATCTGAAACATCATCTGCTTCAAATTTTTCAGGTTTCTTGCGTGACTTTGTATGTTTTGATGATCCATCCTGTGGCGTAGTTAGTCCTTTAAAAAACTGCGCAATTATGTACACTCCGAGTGCCAAGATAAGTAACTTAAATACCATATAACTCTACCTTTCTTTTAGGTACATTAAAAGTAATTATATTACAGATAAAAAAAACATTGGGGATAATCATATGACCGAACAAATACCTTTATTTTCCTTAATCAGTAAGTCAGGGCCTGTTGCCATTGTCGTTTTACTCATTTTGGCCAGTTTGTCCATTGGAATGTGGGCTGTGATCATCTCTAAAATCATCAATAATAAAAAGAAAAAATCTGCTTTTAAAAAATGGTTTAATGATTTAAAGAAAACAAAAAACCTAACGGATTTAAAAAACCTTCACGATCAAAGGCCTAACACCGCTTTTGGGCACATTACAAAATCTGCAATAGTGGAGATTGATGCTTTTTCTGACCATTTAACTTACGAATCCTTAGACTCTCGTGTAAGTTTAGTTGAAGAAACCATCGAAAGATCTTTAGACCGAGAGGTTCAGGCGAATGATAAATCCTTGAGTTACCTTTCCATGTGCAGTAGCGTGGCACCATTTTTAGGCTTATTTGGCACTGTTTGGGGGATTATGCATTCCTTCTTAGAAATTGGAGATAAAGGTTCAGCCAATATCACCGTAGTCGCTCCTGGTATTGCAGAAGCTCTTGTCACCACTATTGTAGGTCTTTCTGTGGCAATTCCTGCGGCCTCTGCTTTTAATCATTTTGTCACTTTTAATAAACAGTCCGAAGGTTATATGTACGATTTTGGTTCAGAAATTCTCAGCCTCTTTAGACGCCGTTGCCTCAAAAAACTAGAACAACCCCATTCTTAAAGGCTAGTACAAATGCGAAGAAGAAAACAAACGGATTTTAATCCCGAAATCAATATGACGAATATGATTGATGTAATCTTTTCTATTCTTGTTGTATTTATGATTACCACTCCATTAATGAATCAAGGGGTTAAGGTAGATTTACCTAAGGCCCAAGCAAAATCAATGGATCAAGAAAAATACATTAGCATCACCATCACAAAAGACAGAGAAATTTTAATTAACGATGAAATTGCCACATCGTCCCAATCCTTTCGAAAAGATTTTCGAGAGGTATGGAAAGGCGACCCCGAAACCGTTGTCGTTGTCAACAGTGATCGCAAAGTTCCTTATGGTATTGTCGTTAAGCTAGTGGCCGATGCACAGGCAGAAGGAGCTGTTCGCCTTGGCTTTTTGACTGATCCCACTCATTCTCGTCGACGTGGTCGACATTAGTGGAATTCTAAGCGTATGTCTTCCTTTATAGGCTCTTCACAAGACCCAGAAAAAGATACCCGCCCTTCCAAGCTGGTCATCGCCTCAATCGGCCTACATTTACTATTAGTCGTTTTTATGGTTCTTATCCCCTTGCTCAACACCAAAAAGACTACAGAAATTACCGTGATGAATTTGGTAAACCTTGAACCTCCCAAAATTAGAGTTAGAAAACAGAAAAAACTTCCGCCACCCAAGCCCCCCGAAAAAAAGGTGGAAGAACCTGATGCTCCTGAACTGGTAAAAAAGGCCATTCCTAAAAAACCAAAGAAACCCGAAAAGGTAAAAGTCAAAGAAGACACCGTAAAAACAAAGGAAGAACCTGTTGAAGAGGTGGTCGAAGACATTGCGCCCAAAATGGTTTCCGCAGAACTAAGCGACCCTCGATTAAAATTCTGGGGCCGACGGGTTTTACAAAAAATCCAACGTCAATGGAACCCCCCAGGTGGTTTAGGTATTGTGGGAGGCGCCATTGTAAGAGTAACGTTTACCGTTTTGCGTTCGGGAGAGGTAGAAGCGATTGGAGTGGGTACTTCTTCTGGTCACAATAAACTGGATGAGTTGGGAACCAACACCATGGAAAGAGTGGGAAAGCTCCCCCCCATCCCCCCTAATTACCGTGAAAAAGATCAGTTGACGGTTACGGTAGAATTTCACTATTCTGGACATTAAAGAAATATGAAACACTTGATTAAAATACTATTCCTTACGGCTTTCGCTTTTTATTTACAGGCTCAAGAGGCCAGTGATGTGAACCTTGTAGTGGTTGATGGAGAAGAACGGATTAAAATTGGGTTTTTAGGTTTTTCGCCTGTGGAGGGAGAGACTAAAGTCATTCCTGTAGACCCTGGTCGAGTCATCTCCGATGATCTTGATTTTTCTGGACGTATTCAAATGGTACAAGCCCTTAATATTGACTCTTCGACTCTTAGCTACTTTGTAACGAATGAAGCCTTAGCTTATATACACGGAACCTACGAGTATAAAGGAAAGAAAATCATCATTCGCTGTTATTTAAAAGATTCAGAATCTCAAGAACTTATCCTCGGTAAAGAATACACC
>CAZLBO010000399.1:0-2651 GCA_964557725.1 uncultured Bifidobacteriales bacterium
ATTGTTGGCACACCTTCTTCGGTTAAGATGTCTTTTGTAATGCTTAGTAATTGATGAAGTTTTTGTTTTAAACTTAAAGAAAAATAAGTTTCAAAATAATCGGGTCTTGCAGCTGGTAAAAGAAGAGTAACAAAAGGAATATTTTGTTTCTTTAAATAGCGAATTAAAAGTAATAAGTCTTTTGTTGCCCGATGATTTTTTACATAGCTAGGTGAAACTGTGTAACTGGAATCCCATCCAACTGATATTCTTTTTGAGTATTTAATAATTTTTTTATTTCTTTCAGTAGATGGTTTAAGTGAGGCCCTTCTTTCTATGGGAGTTTGAATTTTATCGACAAACAGATGAGAGAACCAATCATAAGGGGCAAATAAATAAAGACCAATTTTATGAATGATTACCTTTTTTTTATATTCCCAATTAAAAGTATTCCAAATATTAGGTTGAGTATGAGAGAGGTCGAGCCACTTAAGGTTATCCCCACGTTGATCCATTCTTTTGTAGGTGTCATTTTCAAGTAGCTTGGCACTGCTCATTCCTAAAACGACTAAATCAATTCGGTTGCTAAAATTTTCAGCTTTTTGAAAATTCATTAAATAATCAAGAGTTCTTGCACCTGGGTGAGCAAAGTGATGCACTTCCCATTGAGGAAGCTGGACGGAGAGAACGTCTTGAATACGTTCTCCCGGTGCCATTCGATAATTTTTTATGAGGGAGTCACCTAATAATACAAGGTGCTTTTTGTTGGTGTTAAAGTAAAAATGTGTGGCAAGTCCAAGAAGAAAGCTACTTGTAAGACAACCTAAGATAAGGTATAGAGTTAATCGGGACCAAGTGGGCTTTGTTTTGTTAGGGAGTAAAGGTTTCATAAATTAAAATTGAAAATAGATAAATTGTTCTCCATCGAAAATTCCAAATCGAACAATAGAAAATAGAATTAAATAATAAATTAAAGCACGTACAGCCCAATGCCAGTTTAGTACGGGAGACATGTTTTTCTTGAAGTGTTGAAAGGATTGGATGATAAGAAGTAAGGCTATCCACCCAACTAAGCTAAACCCCTCGGAAAATAGTTTTCCACTCCATTGGAAGGTGCTAAATATCTGACCAAGAATCTCAAAACCATGACTAACGGAATGGGCTCTCCAAAAAACATAGGAGAGACAAACATAGTGAAAGGTTGCAAAAATAGCGATAAATCGATAAAGGTGATGGGGAACTTTTTTCCTTATTTTTTTGCGTCTTTTTTTGGTTAGTTCTAATATGACAATTCCAAAGCCGTGGATAAGTCCCCAGAAAATGTATTGCCAGCCCGCTCCATGCCAAAGTCCACTGAGAAAGAAGGTAATGAAAGCCGCTATAATAACAGAATAAACTCCCAGGTTTCTTAAGGAAAGGGAGAGGGGAACATAAAGGTAATCGTTTAACCATGAAGAGAGGGAGATATGCCATCTCTTCCAAAAGTCAGTTAAATTAACTGAGAAATAAGGGCAGTTAAAGTTAAGCATCAGTTCAAACCCAAGTATTTTTGCTGTACCACGAGCAATATCAGAGTATCCAGAGAAGTCACAGTATATTTGCCAAGCAAAGGCATAGGTCCCGATTAAAACCCGTTCTCCAGACATTGTGGCGAGGTCAGGGCCAAATGTGTGATTGACTAGTTTTGCACAGTTATCAGCGATAAAAACTTTTTTATACAACCCCCAGAAAATAAGCCAACAGCCTTCATTAAATTGTCCCCAATCAAAAACTCGAGGGCGTGAGACTTGAGGAATAAAATGAGGGGCACGTTCGATAGGGCCTGCAACTAATTGGGGAAAAAAGGAAACGTAGATAGCAAAATCTATAAAGTTTTGACTAGGCTTTAATTTCCCTAAATAAGCATCAATGGTATAGCTTAACGTTTGAAAGGTGTAAAAAGAAATACCTATGGGGAGAAGAATATGAAGAGTGATGTTGTCAAACTGAAACCCAAGGAGATGGGCGAAATCTTGAAGAGAGCTTGCGAAAAAATTGGCGTATTTGAATGTTCCTAAAATGGAAAGATTTACAATTAGACTAATGAGTAAATAAACCTTCTTTTTTTGTTTATTTTGCCCGTCCATCCTTTTGGCACAATAGTAATCAACAGCTGTTGAAACCCAGATTAAACTGAGAAATCGCCAATCCCAACAACCGTAAAAAAAGTAACTAGAAAGCAGAAGTAAAATGTTTTGCTTCTTATGGGGAAGAACCCAATACAGGCAAAAAACAGTGACTAAGAAGCCTGCGAATAAAAATGAATTAAACTCCAATGCAATTCCTTCTTTCTTGAAGAAAAAAGGAATAAAATATATAATTTTAGGCAAAGAATGCTATGAACGAAGAAGCTAATTACAAAATTGTGAGAAATTTTGATAGGAGAGTATATGAATAGGAAAGAAATATTTGAGCAGTTTCAGAGTCTTTGTCAAGATGTTTTTGATGATGAGGATATTGTTCTGGATGACTTAACTACCGCAGATGATGTAGAAGAATGGGACAGTATGAATCATGTTCAGCTAATTGTTAAAATAGAAAAACATTTTAATCTAAAGTTCGAATTGACAGAGCTACAGCGTGTCAGAACGGTAGGGGAGTTTGTTGATTTGATTGAGTCAAGACTTTAAGGT
>CAZLBO010000400.1:0-2588 GCA_964557725.1 uncultured Bifidobacteriales bacterium
TTAATCCACCCTTTAATTAAAGAAGCTATATTTGTGGGGTTTTCTTTGGTTAAATCCTCTATACGCTCAAGCATTTCACTCTGACGGATAATACTTTCAGGAATTTCTTCTTCTTCCGGATCTAAATCTGGGGTAGCATACCTAGGCATAGGAGGATTCATAGCCACAGCAATATTTTTTGCTAAGCCTTTTAAAAAGATAAAGCCTAAAATCAGGATGATTCCAATAATCAAGATTTTACCCCAATACTGAAATTGCTCATTCCGTTCCATTTGAGAAAAAGCCTCTTTTTCATGGCTAATAAACCCACGGTCAAACTTAACACTTGTCACAAAAACAACATCGTTATTATTTTCATTATACCCAATTGTATTTTTGACCATTTCTTTAAATTTGGTAAGTTCTTCTTCTGTTCTCGCAATATACTCTGGCTCTCCTTCATCACTTTCTTTATAAGTACCATCTACTACAAGTGAAACCGTCGTTCGTTTACGTGCTCCAGGTGCGTTAATCACTTTTGCAAGAGTTCTATCTATTTCATAGTTTGTAATCGAATTTTCAGTTTGTTCATCTCCTGAAGCAGGGTTATTCTTCATGCTTCCATCCTCACGTTGCTGAGAACGAGTGACTTTTGAAGAAGGCTCAAATTTTTCAATTGTTTTTTCTACTTGTTCAAAATCTAATTCTGAACTCACTTTAACTCTTGCTCTATTAGGACCGAGTAGCCCTTGAAACAAATCCAAAATCTTTTTTTCTAAATAAGTTTCAACGCTTCTTTCTAAGTGTATATTATGGTCTATCTTTTCTGCCAAGGCATTGTCGGCAAAACCCTTTGTCAATAAGTTTCCATGAACATCTAATATTGCCACTTGTCTAGCCACCAACCCTTCTACAGAACTAGCTACGAGATGCGTTATTCCTTTAATCTGATTATCCGTTAACTCCCTGCCCGATTTTATTTTTAACACCACTGACGAAGTCGCTTCTTCTTTCCTTTCTTGAAACAAACTTGGCTTAGGAATAGTTAAATGAACCCTTGCTCGATCAATTTCTGCAAAACTTTCTATCGAATGAGATATTTCACCTTCTAAGGCTCGTTGGTAATTCAAGCTTTGTACAAAATCTGTCATTCCTAATTGAAGATTATCAAATAATTCATACCCCATCGTTGTTTTTTCTGGAAGCCCATTTTTTGCTAACTGCATTCGAGCTTCGTAAAGGTCTTTTCTGGGAACGGTTAAAGTCTTTCCATTATTTTCCCATACATATTTAACATTCATTTCTTTTAATGCCTCTGTTATCTGAGAAGCATCCTCAAGCTCAAGATTGAGGAACAAAGTAGCATAGCCATCTTCCTTTGGAGTCAAGGCCGACCAGGAAATAACGGTAACCATCCCCAATAGAGAAACAACCCCCGTGGCAACTAATATTACTTTTTGTGTGCTATTTAGTTTTTCCCAAATAGCATTTAGTTGTGTAACTAACTGTTTAAAATAATCAGACATATATCCTTTTTGTTTACTGTATATTTAAGATTAAACACGCATATTAATGATCTCTCGATAAGCCTCTAAAGTCTTATTTCTGATTTCGATCAATAAATTGAGTGCCATTTTTGCTTCACCTAATGCCAACATCACTTGATGGGGGTCATTAATTTCACCTGCAACAAACTTTTGAACCGCGGCTCCCCCACGGTTCTGTAAGCTATTCACATCTTCTACAAAGGATTCAAACATATTTGAAAAAGATGTCTTCTCACTTCCACTCACTTTTTGACTTTGGGGAAAGGGTGGCGCACTTATGGTTGGGCCTAATAACTTATCTGTTCCAATCGTATTTGCCATTTTATGCCATCCGATCTATCGTTTGTCCCAAGCCTATCGCCTGAATATTTTCACCACTTATTTTCGAGTTCTGACTATACATTAAATTTTTATTTAAACTCTTCAAAGCCGTCCCCATCGTTTTAAAAACTTCTTCCCCTGCTTTTATCGTTTTACTCTCTTCGACAGCAAAAGAAGCCTTCTTTTCATCAATCAAGCGCTTCAGCTTATCATGGGAAGATGAACGTGTAAAACGTGTACGAGCCGATTCCCTTAAATTATGGAATTTCTCTAGTCCACTTACATCCCCACTCATACCACTACTCGAAACCATCGTTAACCCCGTTTAACAATTATTGACTTAGATTAAGTCAAGAGTCTTCATAATCATACTCTTTGAAGCATTAAAAGCTGTTGCGCTTGCTTCATAGGCTCTTGTTGCTGTAATCATATCCGTCATTTCCTGTACCACATTGATATTGGGAAAGGCGACATACCCTTGATCATTTGCATCAGGATGGCTAGGATCATAAACCATTCTTGCAGGAGAGTCGTCCTGTTTGATTCCTGCCACTTCAACTCCACTCCCTATATATTCCCTCTTAACAGGAAAATCAGAATGAGGAATGCCCAAGTGATTTTTTCGTGTTGTAAAGCCTCTGAGCTTATCAGGAGCAAAAATAAACTTTTTATTTGCCTCTTGAGGGTCTGACTTTAACAAGACTGTTTGTTTTTTATAAGGCCTCCCCTCATCCGTTCGAG
>CAZLBO010000401.1:0-2573 GCA_964557725.1 uncultured Bifidobacteriales bacterium
GTACTTTTTACAATCAAAGACCTTAAGTTGATTTTTATCCAACTTTACTTCAAATGCTTTAATTAATTCTTTGCCTACAACCCTAGCGGCTCCCTCGGGAGGGAGAGTAATCAACCATTTTTCCATTTTTTTTACAGTGAAGTGTTATTCTTCTACCACTTCAATTTTTGCCCCCAAAGTCTGAAACTTCTCTAAGATTCTATCATACCCTCTTTCGATATAATGAACATTAGATATTTCAGAAACCCCTGAAGCCATCACTGCTGCGACTAAATAAGAAAAACCCGCTCTTAAATCGGGAATTTCAATGGTCGCCCCCCGCAACTGAGTCGGGCCAGAGATAACACAAGAATGCTTATGATCATGGTGCCGAAAACGACAAGCTAACCCTCCTAGGCACTCTTGAAATAATTGTATTTTTGCTCCCATTTTATTAAGGGCATCCGTATAACCAAAGCGATTTTCATAAACAGTTTCATGAAGAATAGATATTCCCTTTGCTTGAGTGAGTAAAATAGCCATAGGTTGCTGCCAATCCGTCATAAACCCTGGATGAACCCCTGTTTCAAGAGCGATTGGCGTAATTTGACTATCACTTCCATAAAACTCAATCCCCTCAGGAAAAATCTTAAATTCTGCCCCTGCTCGTCTCAACCAATTCAAAAAGGTTTGTAAATGGAGCTGATCTGCTCCTTTAATAAATACATCCCCCTTTGTGGCAATAGCAGAGACTGCAAATGAGGCTGCCTCTATCCTGTCATTGATCACTCTATGGGTGACGGGTTCCAAAACTTCTACCCCTTGAATCACCCAGGTTCTATCTACTTCCTGAGCAATAATTGCCCCCATGGCCTGCAACATTAATACTAAATCTACAATCTCGGGCTCAATGGCGGCATTTTTAATTACGGTTGTTCCCTTAGCAAAAACAGCCGCCATCATAATATTTTCTGTTGCCCCTACACTAGGGAAAGGCAAGGTGATTTGTGCTCCAACTAATTGCTTTGCTGTAAATCGATAGGAATCCTCTCTCAACTCCACTGTAGCCCCGAGTTGCTCTAAGCCACTAACATGGTAATCCAAAGGCCGAGGGCCAATATTACAGCCTCCCATCATAGGAATAATAGCCTCTCCAAATTGATGCATCAAAGGGCCTGCCATCAAAATAGGGATTCGGTTCATTCCCGAGTATTCCGAAGGAACTTGAGGTGTATTTAAAGGCACGGTATCAATATGAAGTTCGCTCTTTTTTGAGTCGTAAACCACATCACAACCTATCCCTCTCAGGATATTTTCTGTAATCTTTACATCCCCTATTTCAGGGACATTTTTTAAAACTGTTTTCCCACGAGTCAGTAAACAAGCAACCATCTGTTTGGTTACTGCATTTTTTGCACCACGTATTTCAATCTGCCCCTTAAGGGAAGTTCCACCTGTCACTCTATATTTTCTTGACCATTTATCTATCATAAACTCAAAAATAGTAATTCCAACCCTAGGAAGGGGTTTAAAAAATACTCCGTTGTTTTACTTCTACGCAAAACCTTTAGTGAGAATAGCCTAGGCCAAGAGGGTGAAATTTACTTTTGAGGTGTGAGACGAAGAGACCATTCTATACTGTCCTTTAAAGCAATGTAGACCGTGGATTCTGAAACTCGTTTAGGGATAGAGTCATAGTACATCAAGGCATTTTGAAAGGCTCTCTTCGATTTTTTAATTTTCTTAAATTGTCGCCATATCCTTCCCTGTTGGTAGTAATAACGAACTTTGTTTTTTCTGCCCTTAAATTGTTCTGTTAAAATAGCCAGAGCCTCTTGTACTTGCCCTTTTCCCAAGTATACCTCTTTTTTTAATTCCAACAACAAGTCTATCTTTCCTACTTTTTTGAGACCCTCATCAAGCCAGTGCAAAGAGCTTGCAGTATCCTTTAAATTCAAAAACAAAAGAGCTGTTTCATAATATAAATGAGGGGGGGGGCTTTTATGTATACGAATCAACTGCAAAAAAGTTTTATTTGCTTCTTTCTTTCGCCCCAACTTTAAAAGTACTTCTCCTTTTAATGACATCCCATTAATACTTTTAGGCTCTTCTTCTAAGTACTTTTTGATAAACTTAAGTGCTTCATGGTTTTTTTTAGAGGCTTTAAGTAAACTTGCTCGACAGTAGTTAACCGCATTCCAATGAGGCTTAAGTGAATCAGCCACTTGATAATCTTTTTCTGCAAGTGTAAAATCCCCATGTAATCGATACCACTCTCCCCTATCAAGAAAGAGCTCTGCACTATCGGGATAAGCCTTAATAGACGAATCGGCTATAACTAATAAATCATGTAACCCCGAATGGGAGTATACATTAAACGAACAAAAAAAAAGAAGTAAAGAATAGAGAGTTTGACGCAACTACTTCTGCACCCTAAATTTTTTCAAATAAGACTTTCCATCATTTGTTTTCAATTTAATCACATAACTCCCTGTGGAATAATTTGCTAAAGAGAACTTCACCTTCTTTTGCATGACAGAGTTTTTTTGTGCCACAACTCTCCCTGCGATATCAGAAATGGAAATTGAGTAACC
>CAZLBO010000402.1:0-2551 GCA_964557725.1 uncultured Bifidobacteriales bacterium
CCGCACTCCGCGCCACCTTCTCTTTTCTTACTTCATATAAAAGCCCGTTAAAGAAGTAATCATCCACATGATTATCTCCCTCAACTCCTGCTCCTATGCGAAAGGGGGTTTTAGTACTAGCAACATTTATATAAGAAGCTTTCTTAATCAATTTGCCATCTTTATAAATCTTGGCAATATCATCCTCGTAGGTTGCCGTAACATACACCCACTTAGCTAACAAAATAGGGCTTCCTCCCATCTTATTCCATTTACCCTTTCCATTACCCAGCCAATACTTCCATTTATTACTGCTTGAGCCATATAATGCATAACCTTCAAAAGAAACATTATCTTTTGAACTTACAATCGCTCTAAACTTCCCTTGGTTACCTTTTATTTTTACCCATGCGCTAATCGTATATTTTTTTGGATTTAAACCTGCATGATAAGAGCTTTCTAAATACTCATCGACCCCATTTAAAGAGAGCCCTTTACCTATCATTCCTTTTTTAATATTACTCAAATCAGCATTAACACTCTGAACATTATATTTTCCCGTTTCATCCGTTGTCAGGTTATTTAAATGCCATACACCTACAAAGTTATTACTTGTCTTAAAAACCTTATCCGCTCGCTCCCATGCAGAAACACTTCCATTTCCCCATTCCATAGTCAAATACTGTGTCGCATTATTCCCCAATATTTTAGGAACATTGACCCAAATACTCGCTTCCCCTTCCTCAGCATCCCACTGCTCAATATTCTGATGCAAAAGCCTTCCATTCATATCATAAAAACGAACATCCTGTCCCTTATTTCTTGCTTCGGAAAAGGCAAAATTTAATCGGGATAACCGTACTAAATAGGGAAAGTTCTTTACATCTCCCATCACATTTGCCCCTGTAACACTAGTGTTTATAATTATCCTCTTCGTATACTGATACTTCTCTTTAATAAATCTCCATTTCTGATTTGCATTGCCAGTCCCACTCCACTGAACAACATTTACCCCCTGAGTTTCTTTACCCCCTATCACATCAAGTAGCTTACCACTATGTCGTGCCTTAATTGTAAAGGTCTCATCTCCTCCATCAATTAATTTAAACTGCTGATTCTTTGCATTTGAACAAGACCACTGAATAACAGAAGTTCCATCTTCCTGCCTTGCAGCAAATACATCTAAACACTTTCCACTATGTACAGCGACTATCTTAAAATAGCCTCCCGCTACAGGTAAAATTTGAAACCGCTGGTTGTTAAAATTGTTACAACCCCATTGATGAATATTCGCACCATTATTAACCGATTGATCACTTACATCCAAGCATTTACTCGAGTGAACCGCTTTAATGCGATAGATACCAGGATATAAAGCACTATAGGCCATAGAAAGGCCAAACAAGGAGAGGGTAAGTAATACTTTTAACATCTTCATCATTTACCTTTTAAAATTGAGGCTTGTACTTTATTTTTGCCAATCCAGAACCCACTTTATCCCCTACACTCACATCCCCAAGCTCTATCCAGTCATCATTTTCACGTTGCTTGTAGTAACCTTTGAGGCTTCCCTCTGTTTTTGTTAAACGAAGCCATAAGGGAAGGTTTATTGTAGAAGAGCTTGCTAATTCATGGTTTTGATTCTCATTCCCATTTGATTTTAACGTGACACCTGTTTGAGAAAGAACCGATAAAGAAACATACACTCCATTTTCTTCTTCTCTATTGACTGTGTAGTACAATCCAGCTTCTGGCCAAGTGGAAGTATCACTTTGAGGCTTTACTTGCAGGCTTATATCAAAATTAGTATCCGATGTCACTATCCAATCGCTAGAAAATTCACTGCCAACAGACCATGCCAATGCCGTTGAGGGAACACCCACCACTGAGATGTTTTGAGCTGCTAAATAGGCCTCTACCTCTGCTTGGTAGCTGGAATTCTCTCCATAAACCACAAAAACGGTTAAGAGTAAGGCTAAAATCATTTTCAAACCAATGATCATAAATTCAATCCAATTTTAAATACTTACAAAACGAGGGCTGGCTCCCACTCATACTTTACTAACAAAAAACGTTATACCATTCCACTGTTCCTTCAAACAGTCAGCCCCCCTACTTCTTGAAGCCGAGCAAAAGATAACTATACAAAAATATTTTCCAAAGTTTTTCTTGCCTTTTTTATGACAAAAATTTATTAACTATTTTATAATCGATCCCACAAATAATTTCCCCTTAAACTTTCCCTCATATTCAACTAACTGTGGTTGTCCCCCACTCTTCCAAGGAGTAAGTTTCTTTTCTGCACCTTCCCATATCCAACAAGAAAAGCGAATCTCATCATCCGCTTGAAGCCTTTGGCTTAACCCCTGCTTCAACTCAATCACCTTCCCTTTTTCTCGTAACCTCACACCTCCTGAACCACAAGAAACAAGAGGCTGATTTAATTTTTTCTCTAACCACAAATCTAGTCCGTATAATTGATGAAAAGCATCTGACTCTTCTACTCTTTCTTTAAACTGCTGAGTACTCATCAGATAAGTTCTGCTGCCAATCACAAAAACAATCCCCATCA
>CAZLBO010000403.1:0-2548 GCA_964557725.1 uncultured Bifidobacteriales bacterium
TGATACGGGCTTCAGGGAGAATTTTGAGTATTTCGGTTTCTAAGTAATCTCGCATGGTTTTAAGGGGTGTTTGGTTCCCTTTTGTTTTGGATATTAATTCCGCAGCACGACCGAGACCCACAATAGCAGGGATGTTTTCTGTGCCTGCTCGTAAGCCGCGTTCTTGTTTTCCACCATGTATAAGAGGCTCAAGAGGAGTCTTCTTTTTTGAGTAGAGAATTCCTACTCCTTTAGGTCCGTGAAACTTGTGGCCTGAAAGAGAAAGTAAATCTATTCCTAATTCCTTAATATCTACTTTTATTTTCCCTAATGCCTGAACGGCATCGGTGTGAAAAAGGGAGCCTTGTTGATGGGTAATTTCGCAAAGTTCTTTAATCGGCTGAATGGTGCCCACTTCATTATTGACCATCATCACAGACACGAGCAAGGTGGTAGGCCTGAGCTGTTTTTTTAAATCTAGTGGGTCAACGAGTCCGTCTTGATTGACTTTAAGGTATGTGATTTCAAACCCATGCTGTGCTAAAAATTGACAGGTATTTAAGACGGCAGGGTGTTCAATTGTAGTGGTAATAATATGATTGCCTGTTTTATACTTAGAATAAGCCACGCCTTTGATGGCTAAATTAGCTCCTTCGGATCCTCCTCCTGTAAAAGCAATTGTATTGGGAAGAGTGTTGAGTAATAGGCTGACTTGACGGCGAGATTTTTCTAAAGCGAGTTTAGCTTCTCGACCGACGATGTGAATGCTTGAAGGATTTCCAAAATGAATGTCATAATAAGGCAACATCGCTTCTCGTACTTCTGGAGCAAGGGGAGTGGTGGCGTTATTGTCAAAATAGATTAAGGCCTTTTTTGTTTGTTGGTTTTTTGAAAAAGAAGTAGCAGAAAAGCTTATTTTCTTTTTTTGCTTATTGTCTCCACCTCGGACTTTTTGAACTTCACAAAGTAAAGCTTTGTAGACAGGAAAGCCCGAAATTTCATCATAATTATCCATGTCGGTGAGTTCATTGACATTCCACTCTCTCCAACTTTTGGGGCCAACAGGGGAGCCTCCTCCCATGTTACATTCTACCGCTCCTTTAATCTGCTTATCATTTACGGAAGCTCTAAAGGGAACAGTCCCACGTTCGGTACTTACATGCACTAAGTCTCCGTCTTTAATCCCTCTGGCCTTGGCGTCTTCCGCATGGATTTCAACGACGGGCTCAGGGTTTTCTTCTACAAGCTTTTTGACTCCGTGATGTTGGGACCGAAAATCTGTTTGAATCCTTGCCCCTGAATTAAAAACGAGGGGGAATTTCTTTGCCTTGAGTGGGTCGGCTAATGGGCCTTCGGTGGGTTCGGTGTATTTTGGAAGAGGTTCGTATCCGTAATCCTCAAGGGTGGTCGACCATATTTCAAATTTGCCTGTGGGGGTTTCAAAGCCTGGCTTGCCGTCTTTTCGCAAGAGCCCTTTTTCCCATTTTTTGTATTCCATAAGTGGGGTAGGGAGCTTGACCCAGCCCCCTGCTTTTTTAATTTCTTCTAAGGTGTGCCCCGATCCTTTGAGAATATGATTCAAGAGCTCTTTTTCTGTTTGGGGGTATTTTTCTCCATACCCTAATTCCTTGGCCAGTTGCGCCATAATGAGGTAATCATTTCTGGCTTCTCCTACGGGTTCAATCATTTTTTCTCTAACTCTAAAAATAGGGCCATAAACCATGTAAGAATCAATTTCAAACATAGTGGTGGCAGGTAATACGATATCAGCATAAGCAGAATCGGCAGTGAGCTGCCTATCAATAGAAACTTGAAAGTCTAATTGAGATAAGGCTTCTCTCCAAAGGGCTGTTTGTGGCCATGAGGTAAGAAGGGAAGCACCATGAACAATTAAACCCCTTATTTTATAGGGCTCTCCTTTGAGGACGGCATCTAAAAGTCCACTGGCGTGGGATTCACCTCGGTATTGACTGTACAAGGGGAATTTATCTCTTGCCACTGCATTGGCTAAATCGGGGTTTTCCACATGCCCTTCTCGATTAATCGGAAAATGCGTATTTGGCATGGCAAAGCCTATGCCTCCTGGGCTGTCGAGATGATCCGCTAAAGCAAATAAGGTAAAGACTGCTCGAATGGCCTGTAATCCAGAATTAGAATATTCCAATCCTGTATACATAACAGGGGCAGCACTTGTGGCAGTACTAATTTTATAGGCTAAATCCTTTATGGTTTGAGCGGGAACATGGGTAATGGATTCGACATAGTCGGGGTGGAAGTGTTGAACATAAGTTTTTAATTCTTCAAATCCATGGCACCAGTTTTCTGCAAAGTCATCATTATATAAATTATCTTCAATCATTACGTTTAAAATACCCAGTGCAAGGGCACCGTCTGTACCAGGTCGAATAGGTACCCACTCAGCGCCTGTTCGATCAACTGTTTCGGTTTTTTTGGGGTCAATCACAATAATTTCGGCTCCGCGTTTAGCCGCAGATTCTAAGCGAAGAATATCTAAGGGAGGAGAGTCGGTTGCAGGGTTGGTTCCCCATACCACAAGTAGGTTAGCATT
>CAZLBO010000404.1:0-2547 GCA_964557725.1 uncultured Bifidobacteriales bacterium
GCTGGAGAACATGGTGCATCTCCTGTAGTCGGTGCTGGTACCGGTTGCGCATAAACCGCACTCCCCAAAAACCCAACACTCGCTAGTGTCAATAAAAACGATTTGAAATTCATAATTTGTTCCTCCTAAAAAAAATCTTTCTGTAAGTTCTCAGGCTCTTCATCCAACCGATGCCGACCCAAATCTCACTTTAGTATAGTACTCAATATAATCTGTGAATCGCTATATCCAAGCCGTATTCACAATAATTGTTTCCCTCTTGTGAACAAAGCTCTTTTATTCTTGCCTCGCTGCCATAATAAATATCCTCCTCCACGCATTCTTCAATCCAATATGCCACAGAAATTCTTATATTGACGGCTCAAAAATAAGAGGTACTCAAAATGGCTGGAATGCGTAGTTTTATATTGGAAATGGAAGATAAAGTCCTAAGTGGACAAGATATTAGCCCCAGTGAGGCCGTTCAGCTTATAGAAGTGGACGCTTCTGACCAAATGCAGCTTTTTGCCTCCGCTAATAATATACGCGAAGAAAAATGTGGAAGCGAAATCCACCTATGTGGAATCGTCAACGCCAAAAGTGGGTCTTGTTCTGAAGATTGCAACTTTTGCTCTCAATCGGTGCTCCATGACACGGATATTGACTCTTATAATTTACTCGATTCTGATGCTCTTTTAGAAGCCTCTCGACAAGCCGCAGAAAATGGAGCAGGAGCTTTTGGAATTGTCACTGCTTGGAGAGGCATTCGAAAGGGAAAAGCCCTAGACCAAGTATGTGAAGCCCTCCGCAAAATAAAAGCCGATGGACGTATTATTCCCGATTTATCCCTAGGCCTAATTGAAGACCCCGAAGTTGCCTTTGCTCTCGCAGAAGCAGGAGCGGTGGAATACAATCATAACTTAGAAACAGCCCCTAGCTTTTTTTCCAATGTATGTACGACACATAGCTTTGAACACCGCGTCAAAACCATTAAATACGCACAAGACGCAGGGCTTAAAATTTGTAGTGGAGGCATTTTTGGATTAGGTGAATCCCCTGCACAAAGAGTAGAACTCGCCTTTGAATTAAAGAAACTAAATATACAAACCTCACCCCTTAACTTTTATAATCATACCGAAGGCAACAACGTCGATCTTAGCCAATTAAAAGTACTCACTCCCCTAGAAGCCTTAAAAATTGTAGCTGTCTTCCGTTTTGTACTCCCCACTAACATCCTCAAAATTGCAGGAGGAAGGGAGACGACCTTAGGTGAATTTCAATCCATGATGTTTTTAACAGGCGCCAACTCAAGTATGGTAGGCCATTACTTAACTACTTCTGGACGAAAACCCGAAGATGATCTTTTGATTATTAAAGAATCGGGGCTTCACGTGTGCGAAAGCTCTTGTGCACAGCCTGAGACTTTGGTGTAAATCCATGATAGCCATTGTTGATTATAAAGCGGGGAATTTAACTTCTGTACAACTCGCTTTAAAAGAAGTGGGGTTCAATGGAACCATTACTTCTGATAGACAAGAAATTCTCAATGCTGATAGAGTGATATTCCCTGGAGTAGGAGCGGCAGGTGCGGCGATGGAGCATATCCATCAACTTGACTTAAGCAACATCCTAAAAGATTTTGTAGCTACGGGTAAACCACTATTAGGTATTTGTGTCGGTGCCCAAATTATTTTGGAACGCAGTGAGGAGAATAACAACACCCCATGTATTGGGCTTATCCCTGGCGAAGCAAAGCATTTTAAAACATCCGAGACTCACCCCATTAAAATACCACAGATAGGGTGGAACCAAGTGGCCTTTAAACAAAAACATCCTATTTTTAACAATATTGATTCAGAAGCTGATTTCTATTTTGTGCATAGTTATTATCCTGTTCCCTCCGATTCCAAATACAGCTTTGCCGAAACCACCTATGGCAACACAACCTTTTCTTCTGTGATAGGACGGGATAACCTTATTGCCTGTCAATTCCACTTGGAAAAATCGGGAACTTATGGCCTACAGCTACTCAAAAACTTTTGTTTATGGAATGGGCAATTTTCAGCGGTGGATAGTGAAGTATGTTAACCAAAAGAGTGATTGTTTGTTTAGATGTACGAAACCGCATGGTAACCAAAGGAGTTCAATTTAAAGGGAATCAAGATTTAGGAGACCCTGTTGAAATGGGAAGGGACTATTACCTCTCTGGTGTAGATGAATTAGTTTTTTATGACATCATGGCTTCCGCAGAAAAACGAGCTATTGATCTTGAAATGGTACGGCAAGTCGCAGAGCATGTATTCATTCCCTTTTCCGTAGGGGGAGGAATTAGACATCTCGATGACATGCGTAAAGTCTTACTCGCAGGAGCCGAAAAAATAAGTTTGAACTCCTTAGCGGTTTTAAATCCCGATATTATTAAACAAGGGGCCAACGCCTTTGGCAATCAATGTATTGTTTTAGCCATGGATGCAAAAAAAACAGAAGTGACCGAGGCCATTCCCTCAGGCTATGAAGTGTACATCAACGGTGGACGAAAAGCCATGGGAATAGATGCCCTACAATGGG
>CAZLBO010000405.1:0-2533 GCA_964557725.1 uncultured Bifidobacteriales bacterium
TCTCAGAAAAATCCAAGCCTTTCATTATTCCGCTATGGTTTTGGATATGAAAATGCCTGAATTAGATGGCTTAAAAACACTGATGGCTTTACAAACGATTGATCCTAGTTTACCAACTTTAATTATTACGGGCTATGATGATACGCAGGCAAAAGAAGCAACCAAATCTTCTAATGTGATGGGTTTGTTACTCAAGCCATTTACAGGGGAATCGATTAGGGAATATATTCCCAAAATGAGTCGCCCTGAAAAGAACTAATCTTTTACTCGGTTGCTTTTTTTAAGCTTTGCAAATTGATTTGATTATGGCTGTCGTTCCACATGCAGCTTTCATTTTTTATTAAAAGTGCTTGAGGGGATTGATGTTGAACGTTAGTTGTAGCCGCTAAGCTTTGAGAGAGAGGTCGTTGTTGAACAACGTTGACCTTATAGAGTGTCACCTGAGGGTTTGACTTGGCAAAGTTTTCGTATTCTTTTTCCGCATAACGGCTAATAATGCAAGTCGGGCTGTATTTAAAGATAAGAACAGGTTGTTCATTGCTTTGTTTTAAAGCGGCAACAAGGTCGCTTTCAACTAAAATTTCAGTAATAGGAGTCATTTTTTCCTCAGATTAAGTTTCGTTTGAGTGTTGTTTTTTCAATTATAAGCTATTTTATAAAAATAGAATCTAGTTTACTGCATAATAATCAGATAAGTATTAATTGAGGTGCTCTTGTGACAAAAATAAAACTTTTGATGTTCATTGTTTTTTCTCTGCTTTTTTGGGCGGGTTGTCTTTTTGATGATGATAGTAGCAAGGGAAGCAAAGATCTTGAGACGGCCTTTAGTGATTCGGTTAAAGCAAGTATTGCCGATTCGGTAAAGGGCGTGGTTACGGATTCTATCGAAAGAGTATTGAAAGACTCACTTAACGCTAATGTACGGGACTCCATCGTTAATGCTTTAACAGACTCCATTGTGGGGGCGATTGCTGACTCGGCTTTAACTAAAGAGTTTGGGCGGTTAGTTGAGCTTTATCTCCCTGATTATGATACGACTTCTACAGGACCAGGCAGAGGAAAAAAAAGAGCAAAAGAGCTTTGGTCTCAGGGGAGTGTAGATGAAAAGGGTGAGAAGGTGAGGTACAAAATATATGGCCAAAGCTTTGGCTATTGGAATGATAGCTTAGAAGTAAAATGGAATTACTTTATTATTCAATCGTTTTATTATTTCCGCGATTATTTAAAAGAAGTAAAAAATACAGGAACGGATGCAGTAGCACTGTATAAACCTATTTCAGAACAAGATAGATTCACAAGGTACATTACTCCTGAGGATGCAGAGGCTTTGTGGGCAGGGGTGACGACTTCTACGAGAAATGGCGTGATAGGTCTTATTCCTGGATTGGTGGAAACAGGGGATACTTTACGAGTGCGTGTTGTTGCCAAAAACTCTCCTGCTAGTGCAGGAGGAATTCAAAAAAATGATAGGATTGTCGCGGTCAATGGAATTTCTGTGGTTGATTCTTTGGGGTTAGCACAATGGGGAACACTTACCGCAGGGGACTCTGGTACAGCCGTGACTTTAAATGTTTATCGAGAAGGAAGTGTCTTTGACGTGGCGTTGGTAAAAGGCGTGGCGGACTTCCCTTCTGTGCTGGTGGATACACTTGAGAATCACGCTTTGATTTCCATCTTCTCTTTTACTCAAAATACATATGACAATTTATCCACTTCTAAAGAGTTGAAACTTGCCTTAGAAGAAACAAGGAACTTTCCTGTTACTTTGTTGGATCTCCGTGGCAATGGAGGGGGTTCCTTAAGTGAAGTAATAACCATGTGTGATGAGATTGTAAGTAGTGGTGTAATGATACAGAGCGAAGAGCGGGGCTTGAATAAAAAAAATATTCCTGAGTACAGTACCGAACTTTATAATGCAGAAAAGGCAGGGGTTGGAGAAGGCCGAAAATATGTTTTACTGGGAAATGGGAGATCTGCTAGTGCTTCAGAAATTTTTATCTCTTGTTTAATGGAAGCTGAAAAAGTGCCTTTAGTGGGACAGGTAACTTATGGCAAAGGCATTGGGCAACTTTTGTTAAGTAGTCCTGCGGGGGGAATCGCTTATTTAACCACGTTACTATTTACTTCACGTTCAGGAGATATTTATCATAAAAAGGGAATAGTCCCTACCTATCCTGTGGCAGATTCCCTTACTTTAAAAAAGGCTTTGGATGTAGCTACGGAAATGGTCACAGGAGTTATTGCTAAACGAGCGAATGATCCTTTGCGAATCAAAAGATTAAATTCATGGCAGTTTCAGGGAGAAGAGTGGAAGAGTCAAGGGCAAGAACTTTATGAGATCAAGACGATAAAAGAATTGTTGGGTCGGTAAGGTGTTGTAACTCCTTGCCAGAAACAAGGAAAACACTTAGGCGTGAGAGAATAATAAGATCATAATCTCTTAAACCATATTATATAATGCCTTGGTTAAAAAAAATAAAATTATTTCAAACAAAGTACTGCAATATACAAATGTAAATAGTTAATTTAAGTA
>CAZLBO010000406.1:0-2531 GCA_964557725.1 uncultured Bifidobacteriales bacterium
GAGTCTTCTCGTTTTTTCTAGGAAGAACCCGTGAAATAGGGCGTCTTTTCATAAGAAAATTTTGATTGGGGATTTCCATTGACAAGAGAATTCCTGAAAAATATCTTGGTTCCCAGTGTCGGCACAAAAATCCGTGCTGATTTATAAAAGGATAGAAAGGAAAAAAATGGCTAAATCTACCCCAAAAGGTGTCTATTCAGAAGATAGCATCAAGACATTGGACTGGCGGGAGCATATTCGAATCCGCCCTGGGATGTACATTGGTAAATTGGGAGACGGAAAGGCGCATGATGACGGAATTTACGTCCTTTTTAAAGAAATTATAGATAATTCCATTGATGAGCATATCATGGGAGTGGGCAAAGATATTGAGATAACCATGGAAGGCAAAACCGTTTCGATTAGGGATTACGGTCGAGGAATTCCATTGGGAAAGTTAGTGGATTGTGTCGGTAAGATGAATACTGGCGGTAAGTACGACAGTGATGCTTTTCAGAAGTCCGTTGGTTTAAATGGGATAGGAACCAAGGCGACCAATGCCTTATCCACCTCCTTTATCGCCCAGTCTTATCGAGAAGGCAAAACAAAAGTGGCTTATTTTGAAAAAGGGCACTTGATTAGTGAAGAAAGCAAAAAAAAGACCAGTGAGCCTAATGGCACCCGAATTACCTTTACCCCTGATGGAAGTATTTTCCATAATTATGGGTGGATGAAGGAGTATCTGGATGAAAAGTTGTGGATTTATGCCTTTCTTAATCCAGGTTTAACTCTCCATTTTAACGCTGAGAAGTATCATTCAAAAAATGGGCTTTTAGATTTATTAGCCAGAGAAACCACGGATAATACTCTTTATCCTGCCATTCATTTTAAGGAACGTGATATTGAAATGGCCATTACCCATTGTAATCAGCCAGGGGAAGATTATTACTCCTTTGTAAATGGTCAGTATACCACCGATGGGGGAACTCATTTAGCGGCTTTTAGAGAGTCCATTTTAAGGGCTTGCCGAGAATTCTACAATAAAGAATTTAACCCTCACGATGTAAGAGCCTCTATTATTGGTTGTATATCGGTAAGGATTCAAGAACCAATTTTTGAGTCACAAACAAAAACAAAATTGGGCTCTACGGTAACGGAACCTGATGGACCAAGTCTTAAAGGTTGGATTACGGATTTTGTTCGCAAACATTTAGTGGATTATTTACATAAAAACAAAAATGTAGCCGATGTTTTATTAGCCAAAATAAATAGGAATGAACGAGAACGCAAAGACATGGCAGGGGTACGAAAGCTTGCTAATGAACGCGCAAGAAAAGCCAGTGTACACAATAAAAAATTAAGAGATTGTAAAATTCATTATAACTCAAAAGCTCCGAGACGTGCAGACACCATGATATTTATTACAGAAGGTGACTCGGCTTCAGGGTCTATTACTAAATCTAGGGATGTAAAGACTCAAGCCGTTTTTGGCTTAAAGGGTAAGCCTCTCAACTGTTTTGGATTGAAGAAAAAAATTGTTTATGAAAATGAAGAATTTAACTTATTGCAACATGCCCTTAATATTGAAGAAGGCATTGAAGGCTTGCGATACAACAAAATAGTTGTGGCAACAGATGCCGATGTCGATGGAGCTCATATTCGTTTGTTATTGTTGACCTTCTTTTTACAGTTCTTTCCGGAATTGGTAAAGCACGGGCATATCTTTATTTTGCAAACGCCTCTTTTTAGAGTGCGAAATAAAAAAGAAACTATTTATTGTTATAGTGATGGCGAAAAAAGAAACGCCTTAGATAAATTAGGGGCAAGAGCAGAAATTACTCGCTTTAAAGGGTTAGGAGAAATTTCTCCCGATGAATTTGCAGCCTTTATAGGTAAAGATATCCGTTTGGATCCTGTTTTACTTAATTCAAACTCTAATATAAGAGAGATGCTCACTTATTTTATGGGAAAGAATACTCCACAGAGAAGAGAGTTTTTAATAGAAAACTTATTAGTTGAAGAAAATATTGATTTAGCCAAAACGTCAAAGTTAGAAAGAGCAGCTTAAAAAATGCCGAATGAAATTCCTGAGTCCCTCCATGTTCAGAAAATGTATAAGAATTACTTTCTGGAATATGCTTCTTATGTTATTACCGATAGAGCCATTCCCCATTTAGATGATGGCTTAAAACCTGTTCAACGTCGAATATTGCACTCCTTATTTGAGGTTAACGATGGACGCTTTCACAAAGCGGCTAATATTATTGGCAATACTATGAAGTACCATCCTCATGGGGATGCCGCTATTAGAGATGCCTTAGTGCATGTCGCACAAAAGAACTTGATGATTGATACTCAGGGGAACTGGGGAGACCCTATCAGTGGCGATTCCGCTGCAGCTCCTCGTTATGTTGAATGTAAGCTCAGTACTTTTGCGTTAGAGATTGCTTTTAATAAACAAACCACAGAGTGGCAAGATTCCTATGACGGACGAAATAAAGAACCCGTTTGCTTACCTGTTAAATTTCCTTTATTGTTAGCCCAAGGGGCAG
>CAZLBO010000407.1:0-2514 GCA_964557725.1 uncultured Bifidobacteriales bacterium
AAAAGTACTCCCAAAAGTCAGGTTAAGCTTTAGTGGCGGTTGGAGTTACCGAACAATCAACATTTTCAATCAATTACCTACAAACCTGAAAAACGATATCGAAGGTCTT
Source organism: uncultured Bifidobacteriales bacterium (assembly GCA_964557725.1). GTDB lineage: Bacteria > Fibrobacterota > Fibrobacteria > UBA11236 > JADFYW01 > CAZLBO01. Next base: position 110 of record CAZLBO010000407.1, read on the forward strand.
AAAACAGATTTTGATATTACTGCTGGCTTTAACTTTTTCTTTCACCAAAAATATGGTATTGGCGTCACCTTTAATAAGTTTTTCGCTTCAAATAGAAAACCTAAAATAACTATCACCATAGGCTCCTCCGGAAACACATACACTGATAAAGAAAGTACTTACACTATCACTTTTTTCGGCCCCATTTTTTTAAAAAGACATCGATTTGCTAATGGAAAAGCACAATTCATAGCCGAACTGGGAGCTGGGTATTTAGGTTATAAAGATGACAATCAGTTTCGAAATGTCACTCTTAATCTTAACTCAAGTACTCTTGGCTTTTTAGTTTCCTTAGGATTTGACCTCAAAGTAACGAGAAATTTTACTTTAGGAACAACTTTTAAGTTCATTGGAGGAAGTACTGATGAAACAGAAGTTTATTCTGATGGAGAAAAGTTTAAGCTTCCAGCAAAAGAATCTTTTAACCGTATAAGCATTAATGGCGGTGTTGGATTTGAATTTTAAAATAAAAAAAAACCGTCACTAACATTTACATCAAATATTCAAATCGATTACTCGGCACATTCTTCACCACAACCATCATTAATAATATTATTTTTTTCATCTTAGCTTTACGTTCTTTCTACTTACTTTTCAAGTAAGTAATTATCATTTTAAATTATATATTCACTTAAACTGCAAGTAAACACTTACAGCTTAGTTGGGTTAGCAGCGCCTTTATAAACAACATTAGGGTCAAATACCTTTTCTTGTTCCTCATAGGTCAAAGGAATCGGTGACTTTCCATTAGACGCTTTTCCAAAAGGCAAACTTCTATAAAAGCATGAACGATACCCTACATGGCAACTCGCTCCGCCTTGAACATCCACACGCATCCAGACGCAATCTTGATCATCATCCACTCGTAGTTCTTTTACTTTTTGTACTAAGCCACTTGTTGCCCCTTTGTGCCAAAGTACCTTTCGACTACGACTCCAATAGACAGCCTCGCCTAATTCAATAGTCTTTTCCAAAGCTTCTTTATTCATGTAAGCGTGCATTAATAGTTCACCTGAATCATAGTCGGTGGTTACTACAGGAATCAAGCCATCAGAATCAAATTTAGGAGCTAACTCGCTCCCTTCTTCTACTTGTTCGACACTCTTTCTCTCTGCAAAAAAATGAACTGGCATTCTCTTCTCCTCAAACGATTTTAGCGCAATATAATGGATACACGATTATTTGTCTAACCTACTAGAGGTGTCAATTTAGGCGGGGGATACTAAATTTAGGCCATGAAATTAATCGCTCATACTTTGATAATGACCATTCGCATTTATCAAAATGTTATTTCCCCACTTTTTGGGGCTAGTTGCCGCTATTTACCCACTTGTTCCGAGTATTTTAAGGAAGCTGTAAAGGTGCACGGTGCCTTTAAGGGTAGCCTTTTAGGCTTTAAACGCATACTCCGATGCCACCCCTGGGGCTCTTCTGGCCTCGACCCTGTACCCAAAATAACCCCAGAAGTAGAATGGTTTATGAGACAAGCACTACTTCAAAGTAAAAAGGCTTTACCCCATTGCCTCCCTAACCCTCCTGTGGGTTGCCTTGCCGTAAAAAATCAGGCTCTTTTAGAAACAGGTTTTACCCAAAAGCCAGGAGACTTTCATGCAGAAGCCATGGTTCTCGATAAACTAAGTGGCGACCTTTCTGACGTGAGTTTATACGTCACCTTAGAGCCTTGTTCCTTTCAAGGAAGAACCCCTTCTTGCGCCAAAGCCATTATTGAACGAGGAATTAAAACGGTGTACGTTGCTTGTTTGGATTCTGACCCCCGTAACAACGGAAAAGGAATTCAAATTCTTGAAGAAGCAGGGGTAGAAGTGGTGGTGGGGGTTTGCGAAAAAGAGGTGGGGGAGTTTCTAAAACCCTATCTGAATCGGGGATCTTGAGAAAAAGTGGCCTTTAAAGCTTAATTTCGTCCGTGTCCCCATTTGGTGCCAGGGACAGCTGGTTCCAGGGACGCACGGTGCCTGGGACACTTTTACTCCAAATAAGGAGCGACGTCCGTGACATCTAATTGTTCGGGTTCCAAATATTTTTCAGCGTATTTTTTCCATAACCCTGAATTTAAAAACAGCTGAAACAACTGTTTATCAATATGATGCCTGTTCTTCATGTCTTGCATAATGGAAAAGGATTGACTCAGCTTCATCGGTTTTTTGTACGGGCGCTCTTTGGCTGTAAGAGCCTCAAAAATATCTGCGATACCCATGATTCTTGCTGCGATGGAGAGTTCTTCTCGTTTTAAACCCCTAGGAAAACCTGTTCCATCCATTTTCTCATGATGCCCCCCTGCAATTTCGGGGACTTCCCTCAAATGCCTGGGAAAGGGAAGAGATTGCAGCATATCGATAGTTACTACA
>CAZLBO010000408.1:0-2507 GCA_964557725.1 uncultured Bifidobacteriales bacterium
AAGGTCTGAGAGAGGAGCTCAAAAGTTTGGTTGGATTGAAATAGGTTTCCCCCTCCCAAAGAGCCCAAAATAGCTAGAACAGCAAATAAGCCTCCTAGGACTTTTCCCATTCCCCCTAGTCCAACCTCTGCAAGCCCCTTTTTAATGTATACCATTGGCCCACCCATGACTTTGCCCTCTTTATCAATTTCTCGATAAGTCTGAGCTAAAGTGCAACTGGCAAATTTTAAGGTCATACCAAAAAATGCCGTCGTCCACATCCAAAAAACGGCTCCTGGACCTCCTGCTCCAATGGCCACTGCCACGCCAGCAATATTCCCCAATCCTACTGTGGCAGAAAGAGCGGAAGTTAAAGCTTGAAAATGAGTGATTTCTCCTTTGTCATCAGGGTTATCAAATCGCCCCTTGATAACCTGAATAGAATGCTTAAAGAGCCTAACATTGACAAACCCAAAATAGAAAGTGAAGAGCACTCCCCCTAAAACCAACCAAAAAACTATTAATGGCAAGCCTATAAAGGGTATCGGCCAAAAAACAACTCCACCAATTGCACCATTTATTACTCCAAAAACTTGATTAAGAGAACTTTCCGATCCACTTTCCCCTTCTTCAGTATTAACCCCACCGACTTCAGTTCCTTCTAACTCTTGACGAGCTACTTCATTCGCTAAAATTCGCACCTGTTCTACTGAATCCGCTTTTATCTGTGCAAATTGCAAAAGGGAATCAGCAACGGCTTGCGCAGCCTTTTCCGCAGTAATTTCCTCAGGCGTTTGTTCAGGAGCGCCAATGGTATCTTCCATTTCCACATCCGGCATCGATATATCTTCTTCACCTTGCGAGTAAATAGGGCTCCAACCTATTAACCCCACCAACAATACAGATAACAGTGTTTTATAGGCCCTATTCATATTTTCCCCTTAGATTTATGGAATACTCAACATGTAGTTAATAGTCAAAATTAAGTATTTTTATATTTCAATGCAATCACTCCCTTTTTTCTCAAAACTTTTTTGCATCTCACCCCTACTTTTGATAACTTTTGAATCACTATGGAAAAAAAACTACTTACAACTGTTGTTGCGATTGATGGCGTCAGCGGTTCAGGCAAAAGCTCTACGGCTAAAAGACTTGCACAAACTCTAAATGCATTTTATGTGGACACTGGTGCCATGTACCGTGCCGTCACTTATTTTTGTCTTGAATCAGGATTTCCTCTTTCCGAAGAGAAAAAAATAGCCAAACTCGTTTCAAAGCTTCACTTTGACATGAACTCTGACGGAGAGTTAATTGTTGAAACTCAAGTGTTAGGCGATAAATTGCGAACTCCCGAAATCAGTCGCCATGTATCCAATTATTGCCAAATCCCCGCTGTGCGTGAGCAATTAGTTTTGGCACAAAGAGCATTAGGGCTTTCTCGACCTTCTGTGGTAGATGGCCGTGACATTGGTACTGTGGTCTTTCCCGATGCGGCTTATAAATTCTTCTTTTGGGCAAGCCCAGAGATAAGAGCCGAGCGTCGATTTCAGGAGCTTCAAAAAAAGGGAATTGAAGCTAATTATAGTGAAGTATTAGAAAACCTAATTGAAAGAGATGAAAAAGACACGGGACGCACTTTAAGTCCACTTAAAAAAGCGGATGACGCCATACTCATTGATACTTCAAAAGTCTCCTTTGAGCAACAATTGGAGGAAATTTTAGGCCACATTCCTGTTGAGAACTTCGTGACTTTACAAAAATCATGAACTCCTCAAGATTATTATTCTTTTTACTGGCAAAAATTCGTTTTTTAAGCTTCAATTTATTAAATTCACCGCCAGACTTTATTTAAAGTCATATTTAACAACCCTTAACCCTCTCAGGTAGGTCTTAAACGTTGCGAAAGCATGGAATTTAAGAAACCCTGTACCGGAGATTTATGTCAAAAATATTATATGGATCTGAAGAAGATCTCAAAGAATTCGAAAACGCCTCAGCAGACATTGATGCAAAAAACGTAGAAGAAGCACTAGTTGACTACGAAGAAACGCTTTTTGGTCTTGAAGAAGGAAAGCTTGTCAAAGGAACTGTTGTTCGTATCACAGACTCTGATGTCTATGTTGATATTCGCTTTAAATCAGAGGGTATTATCCCCCGTCATGAATTTAAAGGCGGCGAGCCCCCTGTTGTAGGACAAGAAGTTGAAGTTAGTCTTGAACAAGTTGAAGATCAAGATGGACAAATTATTCTCTCCAAATCAAGAGCTGACTTTCTCAAAGTATGGGATAGAATCAATGAAGCTTTTGAAAGTGGCGAAAAAGTGGAAGGAAACGTCATCCGTAAAATTAAGGGTGGTGTTATTGTGGATGTGTTGGGTATTGAAACCTTCCTCCCTGGTTCACAAATTGATTTAAGAGCTGTTCCTGATTTAGATAGTTTGGTTCAAACTACTATTGAAGTAAAAGTGATTAAAGTAAATAAAATACGTCGTAACATTGTTGTTTCACGCAGAGTGATTCTCGAAGAAG
>CAZLBO010000409.1:0-2506 GCA_964557725.1 uncultured Bifidobacteriales bacterium
ATCTATATTTTTGTCAATATTTGGTGGTTCGCTTTGAACAACAGGATTATAAAATTATAATTGAGTATGATGGACCTTTTAAGAAAAGAATTATTTTGGGATGTTAATCCAAAAACAGTTGATATATACAAACATATCCGATTTGTCATTGAGAGAGTTCTTACTCGTGGTGAACTTGAAGATTGGAAAATGATCAAACAGATATATTCTCTTAATCAGTTAAGAGAGTATGTTGTTCAGATGAGAAATATGGAACCACGTTTATTATCTTTTTGCTCTGTCGTTTTGGATATTCCAAGGGAGAATTTTCGATGTTACAAAAACAGTGTTTGGCCCCCAATACACTAAATTTACTTGGTGCATTATCTAAATTTCCAGATCTTAATGATTTTTGTTTGGTAGGTGGTACGGCTTTAGCCCTTCATTTTGCACATCGCATTTCAATTGATCTTGATTTTTTCACTCAAAAAGAATTTGATGAAAACAACCTTTTGGAGAAGCTTCAAGAACAATTTGCGGTAGCAGTAACTAATAAAAGTAAAAATACTCTTAACTTGATAATTGATGGAATAAAAGTTGATATGATTCGCTACAATTATCCAATGGTAAAAAAGGTTGTAGAAGTTGAAGGGGTTCGTCTTTTTTCGGTGGAGGATATTGCAGCAGCAAAATTGTCGGCTATTACAAACCGAGGCACCAAAAAAGATTTTTTTGACTTGTATGAATTATTGAAGGTGTTTTCGCTTAAGGAGTTATTTGGATTTTATTCAATTAAGTTTAAAAATGTATCACATTTTATGGTTTTAAAGAGCTTGACATGGTTTGATGATGCTGATGAAGAGCCAGATCCAGAAATGTTGAGGCCTTTGTCGTGGGGTGAGGTGAAGGCCTTCATAATAAAAACGGTAAAGGATGTTGAATAAAAGTTTGTTTATAATTTCAAAAACCTATTGAGCACACCTTTCTTTTTTAAAATCGCCATTTTTTTGATTTACACCACTAGGGAGTCGAACCCCAAACCGTCGGTTCCGAAGACCGATGCTCTATCCAGTTGAGCTAGTGATGCATATCAGAGCGGAAATATACAAAACTCTTAAAAAAGGTCATTTGCTATTTTCATTTTGGGGCTAATATGGCTTTTTTGGGCATCCCTTTTTCATAAATTTGCGTTCTCAGCAGTTTACCCGTGTTTACATCAAAGTGCTTGCTCTCTCCTTCTCTCATTCCATTCTTATAGTGAGCGCTTTCAATCAGCAAACCTTTTTTATTATACCACTTCCAAAGCCCTTGTCTTTTTCCTTTTTTAAAATGGCCTTCACGAGAAATAAGTTGTTTCTTACCCAAAGCAGGGTGCCATAAAGTACTGCTAATTAATGTATCGTTTTTAAAAAGCATTTTTGAGCGGGGGTAGCCTTGTGGGTAGAACGTCCATTTTGGGCCTTCTTTTTTTCCCTCTTTAAAACTTTCTTTCCCACTCAATTTCCCTTTATGGTTAAAGGATTTGAGAGTGCCTGTGCCTTTAATAAACTCTCCCGATTGAATGATGCTTCCCTTTTTATCCCATGTTTTTAAAGAGCCATGACGTAACCCTGATTCATAGGTCTCTTTACTCTTTAACTTGCCATCAATAAAGTGCTTTTCCCATAAGCCTTGTTTTAGCCCTATGGAATCGTACTCTCCTTTTTCCCATGCTAATTCATTAGGGTGAAAAAGAGTATAAAGCCCCGATTTATTGCCCCATCGGCAGGTGTAAAGCTCTTTTCTTTTGCCGTGATAATAGTAGGACTTGTATATTCCTTCAGGGTTGCTGGCAAAGCAACTACTGGTAAGCATTAAGTTGCGAACTTCATCCCAATGGTTCCATGAAGCTCTTTTCTTCCCCCCTTTATATTCTCCTTGAGATTGCTTGTTACCACTAGGCCAGTAAAGTGTCCAAGGGCCTTCCATTTTGTCGTGGTGATATTTTCCCTCTTTATATAATGCTCCCGATTTTTGATGAAAGAACTTCCAGTGGCCTTCTTTTTTCCCTTTTGAATAATTGCCTTGAGCCTTTATCTTACCTTTGTACCACCAAGACGTATATTGCCCGTGGTATTGCCCGTTTTTTATTTCGGCTTCATACTTTAATTGAGAGCTAATGTGGTATTCACGGGTTTTGACCCATTTTTTTTGAGAAGAGAAGAAGTTTTTTCGATAAACCTTTTCTTTTTTTACTTTTCCGTTTATAAACGATTCCTGAACGCTACTTTCTTGAGAGCAATGGGTTGTAAAGAGTAGGATGACAAGGGCGATAAGAAGTCTGGGAGTAACAAAATGACAATGAAACATGGACGGGGAAAATCTCCAACTGAATTTGCTTATAAATATAGACTAGTTACGGGGTTGCTATGGGTTTTACTCGTTTGTTCGTGTGCAAAAAAATATTCCTATGACGCACAACCACCTACCACAAAGTGGGGGCTTCACCCTAAATCACTCGTTTTGAAGAAAAGAACAGAGTTTGTGG